>JAZOSN010000015.1:0-4992 GCA_045657105.1 Eubacteriales bacterium | reverse complement strand
CCACGGGAATTTCAATTCCGCTCATATTTAATAATTCGCTTTGCGGAGCAAAGCTTCCTTAACTTTGAACTTTGAACTTTGCACTTTGCACTCTTAACTTGGGTTTGCAAGGCAAACCGTCGTGCGATGCCAACGGCATCGGGCTTTGCACTTTGCACTCTTAACTTGGGTTTGCAAGGCAAACCGTCGTGCGATGCCAACGGCATCGGGCTTCCCCTATTGACTTATTGTCAAAAATATGCTAAAATGGTATAAAATAAAGTACGGAGGATACTTTTATGCGTAAAAAGCCGACTATTGCGCTAATGTACGATTTTGATAAAACGCTCTGCGATCAGGACATGCAGAACTATACTCTTATTCCCGATCTCGGTATGACGAGCAAAGAATTCTGGGGTGGAGTCGAGGCTTTCCGAACGAAAAACTACATGGAAGGAATTCTCGGCTATATGTACTACACGATCTGCAAATGCCGCGAGAAGGGGATTCCGTTCACGAAAGAATATCTGCGCTCCACAGGTAAAAACATACGCTTTTACAAAGGTGTTACAAACTGGTTTGACAGAATAAATCAGTACGGTGAGTCGATAGGTGTAAACATCGAGCATTTCGTCATTTCAAGCGGATTCAAGGATACGATCGACGGTTGCGCAATAAGCGACAAGTTCAAAAACGTATTCGCTTGTCAGTATTACTTTGACGAGAGCGGCGAAGCCGTATGGCCCAAGATCGCTATAAACTATACTCAGAAAATACAGTACGTTTTCAGAATTTCCAAGGGCGCGTACGACGAAACCGACAACAAAAAGGTCAACGACAAGATGAAGGAAAGACTCGTTCCGTACGATAATATGATATATTTCGGCGACGGAATTACCGATATTCCCTGCATGACCTTTATAAAGAAGCAGGGCGGCGTTTCTATTGCCGTATACCCGAAGGACGAGAAGCACAAGGTTACCGGACTGCTCCTCGACGACCGTGTAAACTACATCTGCCCTGCCGATTATCAGGAAGGCAGTGAGCTCGACGCGCTTATCAAGGATATTATTCAGGAAAGAAAGATCTCGCACTCACTTCTTCTCAAACAGCGTCAACAGAGGCACAGAGAAAGCAAAAACAACCAAAATAAATAAAAAGGCAAGCGGAGAAGTTAACTTCTCCGCTTTTCGTTGTTGACAGTATTATAATAATATGGTAAAATAATCTTATATCAAATTTGTTTTAGAGGAATAAATGAACAGATCTAACTTTAATATCAACGCGCTTCTTGCTAAAATGACGCTCGAAGAAAAGGTTGGACAGCTTATACAGCTCAACGCTATGTTTCTTGGCGAAACTACCGCGGATATTACCGGACCAAAGCAGAGGCTCGGCGTGAGCGACTCTATGCTCAGCAAGATAGGAAGTACGCTCAACTTCCATAGCTTTGCAGAGGTCAAGGCTATTCAGGACAGACATATGGAGGTGGACAGACTTCACATTCCGCTTATGTTTATGATGGACGTAATTCACGGATACAAAACGATATTCCCCATACCGCTTGGAATGGGAGCATCGTTTGATCCCGAGCTCGTAAAGCAGTGTACGAAAGTGGCGGCAAAGGAAGCGAGTGCGGGCGGAATTCACGTCACGTTTACTCCTATGGTCGATTACGTACGCGATGCCCGTTGGGGAAGAGTTATGGAAACCTGCGGCGAAGATCCGCTTCTTAACGGAATAATGGGTGCCGCTCAGGTTGAAGCGTTCCAGGGCGACGATGTTTCGAATCCCGAAAATATTGCCACCTGTGTCAAGCATTTTGCGGCATATGGCGGCGCCGAGGCAGGACGTGATTACAACACAGTCGAAATATCCGAAAGACTTCTCAGAGAATACTATCTGCCGGCGTACAAGGCTTGCATCGACGCGGGTGCGATGATGCTTATGCCGTCATTCAACTCGCTCAACGGAGTTCCCTCTATTGCAAACGAGTGGCTTCTCAAAAAGATACTCAAAGAGGAATGGGGATTCAGCGGCGTGGTTATAAGCGACTACAACGCCATCGGCGAGCTTCTTAAACACGGAATCACCGGCGACATAAAGGAAGCCGCAAGAATGGCGTTCGAATGCGGTTGTGATATTGATATGATGTCGGCAGGATACTGCTCATCTCTTTGCGAGCTTGTTACAGAGGGCAAGATAAGCGAGGAAAAGATCGACGAGGCAGTCTTGAAGGTTCTCGCTCTCAAACGTGAGCTCGGTCTTTTCGAGGACCCCTATCACGGCGGCTCGGTCGAAAAGGAAGAGGCGCTCTGCCTTTGCCCCGAGCACAGAGCGATCGCAAGAAAGGCGGCAGAGGAATCCGCCGTACTGCTTAAAAACGACGGCACACTCCCGTTTTCAAGGAGCGTTAAGAGTGTAGCTTTGATCGGACCGTTTGCCGCTTCCAAGGCAATTAAAGGATTTTGGGCTTGCAACGGTCTTGACGAGGACTGCGTAAGCGTTGCAGAGGCAGTAAAAGCGCTACTGCCCGATGCTGAGATCACGGTATGTGACGGTTGCTCGGCAGAATGGAACTCGACCTCTCGCGAAGGCTTCGAAGATGCGATTAACGCGGCTAAAAAAGCAGATGCGGTAGTTCTTTGCCTCGGCGAGCCTCAGAATTATAGCGGAGAGGGCAACAGTCGCGCAGATCTCGGACTCCCCGGCGAGCAGATGGCACTTGCGAGGGAAATTCTTTCCGTAAACAAAAACGCGGCAGTCCTTCTCTTTAACGGCAGACCGCTCGTGCTTACAGAGCTCGACGAGATAGCTCCCGCGATACTCGATATGTGGTTCCCGGGAAGCGAAGGCGGATCCGCGGCGGCAAGACTGCTCTTTGGCGATGCCAACCCCTCGGGAAAGGTCACGATGAGTTTCCCGAAATCGGTCGGACAGTGTCCGATATATTACAACCACCCGTCCACGGGCCGCCCGAAGGCAAGACCTGAAAACGAGCACCAGCCCTACGCGTCCAGCTATATAGGTTGCGGAAATCTGCCGCTCTATCCCTTCGGACACGGACTTTCCTATTCGGATTTCATTTACGAGTCGCTTATTCTCGACACCGATAAAATGACGAAGGACTCGGAGATAAACGTAAAAATTACAGTTCGCAACAACTCGGATCGCGCAGGAAAAGAGGTAATTCAGCTTTATATCCACGATCTTTTCGCCTCGACCGTCAGACCTATACAATCGCTTGTTGCCTTCAAAAAGGTCGAGATAGCGACAGGTCAGACTATTACCGTCGATTTCAAGATTACCGAGCCGATGCTCAGATTTTATAATGCAGGCTGCGAGCTTATTTCGGAAGCAGGAGAGTTTGAGATCTCGACCGGACACGCGGACAATCTTATTCATACCAAAAAGTTTGTTTTGGAATAAAGCGTTCCGACTAAAATAGAAATGACCCTTGACCGTGGTTTCTTTACACCTCAGTCAAGGGTCATCTCTGTTCACTCTTGATATCTAACATCTTTTTTAATCCTCTCTTTCTTTATCTGTCAAAGCCTCATTTAATCTCAGATACCGATAAACATTCTCTTTTTTCTCTACTTTCTCTAACGAGAATACCCTTTGTTTTCTTCCGATAATTTTGAGAGCTAAGACGAGCTTCCTGACCTTTTATACGATCACCGCTAAAACGAACCTGTTCTTACTTCCTACATTACAAATCTATATCAAGCGTACACGATCTTTTATTTGACCTATCGTGTTTTACACCGCCGTGCTTCTGTTTGCTTACATGGTTCGTACAACTTCACACTACACGCGTTTTTCGTATTAAGGTCTTAACCTAACTTGCCATTGGACCGTACCTTCCTTTCCTTTCTTCACTTGTATTATAGCACATAAAATTGCCTTTTGCAATTGGCAATTTGTTTAAAGTTCACAATTATTTTTTGTTTAAAAAGGAGATTTTGTTCATTTTGACTTTAAACCTATTGACAAACGAAAAAATATATGATATAATGGCTATGTTGTTTGGTTGTTTTACAGACCGCACGAAAAGGTATCTTTCAAAACTCACGCTCGCGTGAGTTTTTTAATTAAGAAAGCACCTCTCCCAAAACCCTCAGGAGAGGTGCTCGTTTTATTATTTTAAGGTTTGTCAGCCGATAATAGCACCGTTTTCATCGGTGGTATGCCAACCTGCTTTGAAGCCCTGTATTCCGTTGGTAGAAGCAACGGTAATATAGAATCTTCCGGTTCTGAGGCGTCCGCGATGGTCGAAGCAGTAAAGCTTTCCGCCGATCTCGTGAAGTCCGTTAGAAATACCCTGTCCTTTTACGAGGTAGTAGGTTTCATTTTCGATCTCTACGAACTCATTGTTATAGAACGCACCATTATCATCAGTGTAGTACCAACCCGACTTGAAGCCTTCGACACCGTTGATCGAGTCGTTCGTTACGTAGATCTTGCCGGTTCTTACTTCACCCGTCCAGAGCGAGCAGTAGTAAGATCCATCTACAAGATGAATTCCGTTTGCTCCCTGTCCGTTCTCGAAGTAGTAGAGCGTTCCGTCGATCTCAACGATTTCCTTGTTGTAGAACTTTCCGCTCTCGTCTGCATAGTACCAGCCTGCTTCTACGAGTCCATTAGAAGCGTTCTTGGTTACGTAGAACTTACCGGTAAGAAGCTTTCCGGTATATTCAAGGAAGTAATATCCGTCTTTTGCCTCATCGTAATATACACCGGTCTTGTAGAAATCGCATACCGTGCAGTAAAGTGCATCGTGCTCTGCATATTCGAACTTTTCGCCGCATACGCAAGCTTTCCAGTGATGGTCACTTCCGTAGGACCACTTGGTTTCGTCAAGTACGATCACGTGCTCACCCTCGGTAGTCTGGATAATGAGATCGTCATCATTTTCCACGAGAGCTTCGCCGATATACTTGTTTCCGCAGTCGTTACATTCCTTATACGCCTTCTTACCTGTGACCATACAGGTTGCTGCCTGCTCGTCGT
>JAZOSN010000014.1:0-41016 GCA_045657105.1 Eubacteriales bacterium | reverse complement strand
GTTTGCATCGTATGTTCTGAGGTAAGATAGGTTCTTTCCGTCCTCGTAAAAGGCTTCCGAGCGCACCTTTCCTTCAAGGTACTCGTATTTTATAAGAGTTCCGTTTGCCTGTCGCAGATAACGTGTGCCTTCAATAATGTTGTAGCTGCCGTCGTAAACAAGAACGGTTTTGTCTGAGTTGAAGGTGACGTATTTCGTACGGACTCCGCCCTCGTCGAATTCTTCGTAGGAAGAGATCTCGCCGTTTTCGTCGTATTTTTCTATTTTTTCGATTATCTCCGTTTCGCTGTATCGATAGATCAGAGATGCGTTTCCGTTTTCAAAATAGTTCGTGAGTATGTATTTCGTTCCGTCCTCGCGGTACTCGCACACAGAGGAAACTACATCGTAGGATCTGTAACTTATCTCGCGAAGCCTTGCGCCGTTTTCACCGTATTCGTATATCGTGTAGCTTGAAAGCTCTCCTTTTTCTCCGTAGCGTACAGCGAGTACGGTATCACCGTTTTCGTTGTACTCGCACTCTGAAACAAGGCTTCCGTCTGCACTGAAATAAGAGTCTTTAAGAGGCTTTCCGTCTGCATCGTACTCGAAATCAACGATCTCGGTAAGCGTGTAATTTTCGCCGTCCCTGTCGTAAATATGAGTTTTCACAAGCACTCCGCTTTCGTCGTACTCGCACACGCCCTTGATCTGACCTTTGCCCGAATAGTAGGTTTCCCTACGCGTCATAGAGTTTTCGTGATACTCATAGACTATCGACTCACTTGCCACACCCTTGGTGTCGTAGAAGGTGATCCTTTCGGTGAGCGCGCTCCCGCTCTTGTCCTCGACAAAATGACCGTATGCGGTGTACTCCGTGTACCTTGTGCAGTCACCGCTCTCGCTGTATTCGCGTATCCAGACGATCGATCCGCTTTGGTATTTAATTATCTTTTCAAGGCTTCCGTCGCTTCGATAGGATATATCCTCGCCGTCGAGCACAGGACTGCTTTGTCCGTCTGTGTTTTCGCCGACCTGCACGTCGTTGACCGAATTCTCGGGAGCGCTCTTGCAGGCAGAAAAACAGACCGAAAGCAGTATTATGAGAAGTAATACGATAGATGCTTTTTTCATTTTACCGTTCTCTCTGTTTTTTTGTATATGTATATGATAAGGCTTGTCTTTTCAGAACAAGGCGTTTTTGACACGCGATCAGGGAATTCTTACGAGATGTTCAAGTGCCTCGCCGAGAGCCTCTGCCGTGAAACGGATATCCTCTGCTTTGACAGAGTCCGAGAGGCTTATTCTGAGAGTGCAGTCGGTGTCGACGTCACTGAGCCCGAATGCCGAGAGAACATAGCTTTTGTGGCGTCCGTTAGAGGCGCACGCCGAGCCGCTCGATACGTATATTCCTTTGCCCGAGAGAAAGTGCAGAGCGGTTTCGCTCTTTATCCTCGGAAGTGTTATACTGATTATATGAGGCGCGTGCTTTGGCGGAGTGTTGACCTTTATTTCGCTCGGAAGAAGCGAGATGAAAAGCCCCGTCAGCTCGGTGGTTTTTTCAATAAACGAGGACAATTTTTCCTTGTTGTACTGCGCCGCCGCACCGAGTGCCGAGATGCCCGCCGTATTTTCGGTTCCCGATCGGAAATTTGACTCCTGACCGCCGCCGAGAATTATCGGAACTATCTTTTTCGCTTTGATTATATCTCCTGAAACTATAAGCGCGCCTACACCCTTGGGAGCGTTTATCTTGTGTCCGCTTACCGTTATCAGATCTGCCTTTAAGGCGCGGAAATTTACGTTTGTTTTAAGGAACGCCTGAACCGCGTCGGTATGGGTTACTGCATTTGGATTTATACGCTTTACGGTGTCGAAAGCGCCCTTTACGTCGTAGAGTGCGCCCGTTTCGTTGTTTGCGCTCATTATGGAAACAAGCACCGTGCGCTCACAAACGAGCGAGGAGAGCAGGGAAATGTCAATTTTTCCGCCTTGTGTCGGAAGCTTTATGACCTCGGCGATACCTTGTGCACCAAGACTTTCGATCGGTTCGAGCAGAGAAGGGTGCTCACTGTCGGTGGTTATTATCTGTGGCAGAAATTTGAAATTTTTTGCCCTCATTACGCCGAAAACCGCAAGATTGTTCGCCTCGGTTCCGCCCGAGGTGAATATCACCCTTCTTGTGCGGTCGGAGAAAAGACCGAGCGCGGAGAGAAGCTGCGACCTTGCAGTATCTATCATCTTGTGCGCTTCAAGCCCTGCGGCGTGGAGCGACGAGGGGTTGGCGTAATTTTTAGTAGCGCGCTCTATCGCCTCTATCGCATCGTCGCAAAGCGGTGTCGTCGCACTGTTATCAAGATAAATTTCACGTTCCAAAGCGGAGATTTCCTTTCAGATGTGTTAAAAGCGATTATTTGAACTCGATGTACTTAACGATAAAGTCGAGCTCGTCCTCGTGCGCCTCGTAGAGGTCGGGCGTAGAGGTGTAGGTGAAGATGTAGAAAACGCTGTTACGCTTGATTATTATCTGCATATAAGAGAAGTCGCTTCCTGCTATCTTTCCGCTGTATTCGTATTTTTTTGCTGCGTTATTACCGTCGATGAGTATATCGTCACCGTCGGTTTTGAGAGTGAAGCTCGTTTTGCTTTCTCCGCTTTCGGCGTCTGTTATTTTATCAAATATTCTGTTTTCGAACTCGCCTTTGTAATAAGCCCAGAAGCTGTCTATCGTTTCATACTCGCCCTGACCGTCCTCAAATCCGATCATGGTTATATTGCTCGGATCGCTTTCAGATGCGCGCGCAGACGCCATAAGATCGTTTTTGTCTGTGTTTACCGTCCAGTCGTCGGGAACGTACAGATAAAAATCTGCGCTCTCGCCCGAGGCATTCTTCATTCCCATAGGCGCCTGTCCTTCCTCGCGATTGCAGGAGGCAAAAGCAAAAATCGAAATAAGAGCCAAGACGAGGGATAAAATTCTTTTCATTTGAGTTGTCCTTCCGTTTCAAAGAGCAGCTATGCTCAAAATATAAATAAAAATACTTTAAAGAATATTTTACCATAAAACTGTGTCGAAATCAAGTACAAGCGGTAAAAATACTTCATAAAAGATAATTTTGGGATTTTATTATATAATAGTATATAAATTATTGTATCTTTGTTGACAAAAGCGAGCAAATAGGCTATAATAGATAATAGCTAATTGTGGCTATATATAGGAAAGTGGGGTGAATATATGGAGAAAGAAAGGAATACGCTTAACTGTCCGAAAACCGCCGAGCTTATTGATTTCGAGCATACTATGGCGTCTGAAATGCTTTCGGGGTGCGAATATCCGTGGGAGGCTCTTCCGAAGATAGGCGACTGCATAAAGGCGCTTATAGAAAAGCTTGATAAGGACAAATACGTATGCATCGCAGACGACGTCTGGGTTGCAAAGAGCGCAAGTATTGCGCCGAGTGCACTGATCTGCGGACCGACCGTGATCGGCGAAAACTCAGAGATAAGACACTGTGCATACATACGTGGAAACGTGCTTGTCGGAGATGGCGCGGTCGTAGGGAATTCCTGCGAGCTAAAAAATGCGATAATCTCTGACGGCGTGCAGGTTCCGCACTATAATTACGTAGGCGACTCGATACTCGGTTACAAATCTCATATGGGCGCAGGCGCGGTAGCTTCGAATTTCCGTCTTGACAAAAAGACTATAAACGTCGGGCGCGGAGAAGAGAAAATATCGACCGGACTTCGCAAGATGGGCGTAATTCTCGGTGACTATTCTGAGGTCGGTTGTAACAGTGTGCTTTATCCGGGTACGGTGATCGGCAGAAGATGCCTTGTGTATCCGCTGACCGGAGTGCGCGGTGTAGTAATGCATGACAGTATAGTAAAATCCGATGGCAAAACGGTATATCGGACATCTGAAAAGAACTGAAAGGAAGTAGCTTTAAAATGGGAAAATATTTTGGAACCGACGGTTTCAGAGGAGAAGCTAACGTAAATCTCAATGCAGACCACGCCTACAAGATAGGCAGATTTCTCGGAAGATATTTCGGGAAAGACGGACACAAGTGTCGCGTAGTAGTAGGAAAGGATCCCAGACGTTCGAGCTATATGTTCGAGTATGCGATCGTTGCAGGACTTACCGCATCGGGCGCAGACGCGTATATGCTTCACGTCGTTACGACTCCCGGCGTTTCGTACGTAACGAGAGTTGACGAGTTTGACTGCGGTGTTATGATCTCGGCAAGCCACAATCCGTACAGCGATAACGGCATCAAGCTCATAAACGGACGCGGAGAAAAGATGGAGGACGAGGTCATCGACCTTCTTGAAGCCTATCTCGATGGCGACGCGGGCGATCTCGGTGAAAACGGCGAGCTGCCATTTGCTACCGAAACGTCGATAGGAAGAATAGTTGACTATATGGCAGGAAGAAACCGCTACGTCGGCTATCTTATCTCGCTTGCATCACATTCTTACCGCAACGTAAACGTCGGACTTGACTGTGCAAACGGAAGCTCGTGGATGATAGCAAAGAACGTGTTTGAGGCTCTCGGAGCAAAAACCTTCGTTATCAATGCAGAGCCTACCGGAGTCAATATCAACGTAAACGCAGGATCGACACATATTGACGTTCTCAGAAACGTAGTAGTCGAAAACGGACTCGATATAGGATTTGCCTTTGACGGTGATGCAGACCGTTGTATCGCAGTTGACGAAAAGGGCAACGTTATAACGGGCGACCACATACTCTACATTCTCGGAAAAAGCTTCGCAAGCGAAGGCAAGCTGAGCGGAAATACGGTCGTAACTACCGTAATGTCAAATCTCGGACTTTACAAGGCGTTCGATAAGCTGGGTATTGCATACGAGCAGACCGCGGTCGGAGATAAGTACGTTTACGAGCGTATGCTTGAAAAGTCTTACAGACTTGGCGGAGAGCAGAGCGGACATATCATAATGAGCAAATATGCAACAACGGGTGACGGAATTCTCACCTCTATTATGATAATGGAAACCCTTCTCGAAAGCAAGCAGCCTGCAAGCAAGCTGTCCGAAGGATTTACCGTATATCCTCAGGTACTCAAAAACATAAGGGTTACCGACCTCGAAGCGGCGGTGAACGACGTTGCAGTCAAAGAGAAGATCTCCGACGTGGAGAAGCGTCTTGGCGACGGCGGCAGAGTTCTCGTTCGTAAAAGCGGAACAGAACCTCTTATCAGAATAATGGTAGAGGCGGGAAGCAAAGAGGCTTGTAACGCTTTCGTAGATGAGATCGTTGAAACTATTATGTCGAGGGGCTACGGACTGTCATAAAATGTGACTTTCCGCAATACTCCAAGGCAAGCGCCAGACCGCGCGAGCGGTTAACGAGGTGGAAGAAGAATCGAATTTTCGGCGGGTGTCTTCCCGTGCATTTCCGGCGCGTACACAGATAACAAAAGCGCGGGTAACCGTGAAACAAAGGCTCTGTGACGGAAAGCTTATTTAATTTATCAAATTTATCAAAAGAAAGGGTAGTGCCGTTTGTGGCTAAGGCCCTGTTATATACGGCACGAAATATAAATAATGTGTGGAATAATCGGATGCGTAGGTAAAATGCAGGCAATCGACGTGCTTGACAGTGGACTGCGCGCACTTGAATATCGCGGATACGACTCCGCGGGAGTTTCGTTTTTCGACGAAAACTCGAAGATCGTCACCATAAAGGCTACGGGAAAGATCGTAAATCTCGAAGAAAAGCTCTCGGGTATGAGCGAAAAGGAAAAAATATCATTCTGCGGAATAGGTCATACGCGCTGGGCAACTCACGGCGAGCCCTCTGAGCGCAACGCTCACCCTCACGGTAATGAGAGAGTTCGTATAGTTCATAACGGAATTATAGAAAACTATCGCGCGCTTGCCGAAAATCTCACGGCAAAGGGATACGTTTTCACCTCTGAAACGGATACCGAAACGGCGGCTCTCACTATCGACGACTGCTACAAAAGATGCTCCGGAGATGCTATGCGAGCAATTTCCGAGGCGAGAGCTCTTTTTGACGGCTCGTACGCTATGGGAATAATCTTCTATGACAGACCAAACGAGATATACTCGATAAGAAAGGATAATCCGCTTATCATAGGAATAGGCGAGGGCGAAAGCTTTATCGCGTCTGATATCACGGCTATTCTTCCTTATACGAAGAATTACATAAGACTCGACGAAACCGAGATCGCACGCCTTACAGGCGACGGTGTTACGGTTTATGACTCAAACGGAAATGTCTGCGAAAAGAAGATCGAGCAGGCACTCTGGGACGTAAACTCGGCACAGAGAGGCGGATACGCTCACTTTATGCTTAAAGAGATACACGAGGAGCCTGAGGCACTTGAAAAAACGCTTGCTCCGCGTATAAGCGCAGACGGACTTCCCGCGTTCGAAAGCGAGGATTTTGACATCAAGGCGCTTGCAAAGGCTCGAAGAATAATCATCACCGCCTGCGGAACTGCTATGCACGCCGGCTTTATGGCTAAATATTTCATCGAGAAATATGCTAAAATTCCGGTAAACGTAGAGATCGCCTCGGAAATGAGATATGCCGATATGATAATCGACGAGAGCGATGCGGTCATCGTTATCTCTCAGTCGGGTGAAACGGCAGATACTCTTGCCGCACTCAGACTTGCGAAGGAAAAAGGAGCGTTCGTTACCTCGATAGTAAACGTCGTCGGCTCGACGATAGCAAGAGAATCGAATGCGACCATCTATACGTGGGCGGGCCCCGAGATTGCGGTTGCGAGCACGAAGGCGTACGTCGTGCAGTCGGCTCTTATGGTGCTTCTCGCACTCGGACTCGCGCTTGAAAAGGGTACGATGGACGAGGCAAGCGTCAAGGCGCTCACCAAAAAGCTCAGATACGATCTTCCGAAGGACGTAGAGAAAATACTCTCAATGCAGGACGAAATATTTGACTCTGTTGAGTATCTTTCGGATAAGACCGATATGTTCTGCATCGGACGCGGAATAGACTACTACGGTATGATAGAGGCTTCGCTTAAAATCAAAGAGGTTTCCTATATACATAGCGAGGCGTACGCGGCAGGTGAGCTCAAACACGGAACTATATCGCTTATCGAAAAGGGAACTCCCGTCGTCGTTCTTTCTACCGATAAGAACGTAAGACAGAAGATTGTCGGAAATATCCGCGAGGTAATGTCGCGCGGCGCGTATATCATTTCGGTAACGGCACCCGACGAGCAGATCGACGCGGTTTCGGATAAGGTGATAAATCTTCCAAGTGAGAGCGGAGAATTTCTCCCGATAGCGGCGGCAACCGTGCTCCAGCTTGTGGCATACAGAGCGGCTATTATCAAGGGCTGCGACGTTGACTGCCCGAGAAACCTTGCCAAGTCGGTAACTGTTGAATAATTCAAAGTGAAAAAGTAGCACCACGGCGTGGTGCTACTTTTTATATACAGAATTCTTTGTCGGTTATTATCGGGATAACCCATCTCGCGCCGAGTTTTTTTATATTATATAATTTTATTTGAGTAAAGTCAATAAAACGCTTGACAAAAGAGTAATAAAATGTTATTATAATTTGCAAATGATTTGCAAATCCGAAACAACAGCACTTACTGTAAAGGAAGATGAAATGAAGATATACGACACCGAGCAGAGAAGAACGCTCGTGAAGATACTTGAAGAAAATCCGGACAGACAGTTTTGTGTAAGAGAGCTCACCGAGCTTTGCACTCTGAAAAATCCGAGCCTTAAAATAAATACGAGTACGCTCTACCGTCTGCTCGCCCGTCTTGTTGACGAGGGAAAGGCGGCTCGCTCGGCATCTCCCGACGGACGTGAGCTGGTCTATCGCTATCTCGACGCCTGCGAGTGCGCCGATCATATACATCTGAAATGTAAAAAGTGCGGTCAGATACTCCATCTTGAAGACAAGGAGCTTGAAAAAAATCTCGTTGCGGCGATGGCGAAATGTAATTTTACGGTCGATGAGGCGCAGTCACTTATCGTCGGTGTCTGCGGAAGCTGCGGAGGGTAAACTGCCGTGAAAAGGATAATAAGTATAATTATGATAATTTCGATGCTTTCCTGCCTCGTCCTTCTTTCTTCGTGCGACACTGATTTCGGGAGTAATAAGAAAAGCATCGTATGTACTGCTTTCGCGCAGTACGATATTACTCTGAATATTCTCGGGAAGAAGGCGGACGATTTTGACGTTCTGTATCTTCTCGAAAGCGGTACGGATATGCATAGCTACTCGAACTCGATAAGCGTAGCCGATAAGGCGAAAATGCTTTCCTGCGAGCTGTTTATATGTATCGGCGGCGAGAGCGAGGCTTGGATAGACGAGCTCCTTGACGACAGTGATGCTCAGGATGTAAAGCTTCTCAGTCTTATAGATAAAGTAGGGGAGCAGATCTGCCACGAGGATAGTCACGCGCACGACCATAGCCACGCTCACGAGTGCGACGAACATATCTGGCTTTCTCCGAAAAGAGCTCTTATGATCTGTGACGCCATCTGCGAGGAGATCTGTAATATTGATCCCGAAAATGCAGGTCTTTACAGAGAAAACTGTGAACAGTACAAAAATGAGCTTGAAAAGCTCGATCGCGAGATAGAAAATACCGTATCGTCTGCAAAAAACAATTATCTCATTTTTGCCGACAGATTTCCTTTCATTTATCTCGCACAGGACTACGGTATAAATTACTCGGCGGCGTTTGATGGCTGCTCGACAGAAACGGGAGCGACCTTTGAAACGGTAAGCCGACTTGTATCGGATATAAACGCTCATAACGTCAAAACGCTTATAACGCTCGAAAAAAGCGCGGTAAATATAACGGATACGCTTATAAAAGAATCGGGAAGATCCGATATTACCGTTCAAAGCGTTAGCTCTATGCAGAACGTGAGCAAAAAGGATATAGAAAACGGGATAACGTATATTCGCACAATGTATGAAAATCTCGAAATTTTCAGAAAGGCAATGAACTGATATGGCTTTGCTTGAATGTAAAAACGTAAGCCTTGCCTACGAGGGAAAAACGATAGTCGAAGGGCTTGACTTCAAGGTCGAAAAGGGCGACTATCTTTGTATCGTCGGGGAAAACGGCTCGGGAAAGACGACGCTTATGAAAACCCTGCTCGGTCTGAGATCGGCATCGGGCGGAGAAATAATTTTCGGCGACGGTCTGACTCAAAGAAAAATAGGATACCTGCCTCAGCAAAGTGAGCTTCAAAGGGACTTTCCCGCGACGGTCAGAGAGGTCGTGCTTTCGGGATTTCTCGGCTCCTGCGGACTGCGCCCGTTTTATACTTCGAGTGAAAAGAAGATGGCACAGGAAAATATGCAACGGCTCGGAATAGCCGAGCTTTCGGGCAGATGTTATAGAGAGCTTTCGGGAGGTCAACAACAGAGAGTTCTGCTTGCAAGAGCACTCTGTGCGACAGGTCAGCTTCTGCTCCTCGACGAGCCGGTTGCAGGACTTGATCCGAAGGTCAGTGCCGAAATGTACGCGCTCGTTGAGGATCTGAGTAAGAACTGCAAAATAACCGTGATAATGATCTCGCACGATATACACTCGGCGGTCAGATATTCCTCTCATATTCTCCACGTCGGACGCACTCCGCTGTTTTTCGGAAGAACCGAGGATTATCTGAAATCGAGCGTCGGCCGTATCTTTACAAGCTCCTATAAAAAGGAGGACTGTGATAATGAATGAGATTATAAATCAGATGACCTTCTATCTTAAAATGGATTTCGTAAGATACGCGATCGTGGCAGGAGTTCTTATAGCACTCTGCTCGGCGCTTCTCGGAGTTACCCTTGTGCTTAAACGCTACTCGATGATCGGGGACGGACTTTCGCACGTTGCCTTTGGTGCTATGACGGTGGCGGCAGTCTGCGGACTTGCAAGCGAGATGGTCGTGGTTCTTCCCGTGACGGTAATTTCTGCCGTCATACTGCTAAGGCTCAGCCGCAACTCCAAGGTGAAGGCAGACGCGGCTATTGCTATGATTTCGGTCGCATCTCTTGCGGTCGGTTATCTTCTGACGAGTATTTTTTCGTCGTCGTCAAACGTGAGCGGCGACGTCTGCGGAGCACTTTTCGGCTCGGTAAAGATAATTTCGCTCTCAAAGCTCGACGTTACTTTGTGTGTGGTTTTGTCGATAGTCGTGATCGGACTGTTCATTATGTTCTACAATAAGATATTCGCAACCACCTTTGATGAGGATTTTGCCTCGGCAACAGGAGTCAGAGTGTCTGTATATAATACGGTTATAGCGGTGATAAGCGCGGTCGTGATCGTGCTTGCGATGAATCTCGTCGGCGCACTGCTTGTGTCCGCTCTTATCGTATTTCCGGCAATAAGCGCGATGAGGCTTTTTAAAAGCTTTAAATCGGTTACGGTGTGTGCGGCGATCGTTTCGGTGTTCTGCGTTCTCGTCGGACTTCTTATAACGATAATGGCATCAACCCCCGCGGGTGCGACGGTAGTTGCCGTAAATATCGTAGTTTATCTTGTTTTTTCACTTATCGGAATTGTAAAAAAATAAAAGGAGAGGAATAAAATATGAAATTTTTGTATTTTCTTGAATCAATAAGAAATCCCGTGCTCGATACCGTTATGTCAATTATTACAGAGCTTGGAACCGAGGCGCTTTTCCTTGGAGTGGCACTCTGTCTTTTCTGGTGTATTGACAAGAAGGCAGGATACTATCTGCTTATCACCGGATTTGTCGGAATCTCTCTCAATCAGTTCCTTAAACTCACGTTCAGGATCGAGCGTCCGTGGGTAAAGGATCCCAATTTTACGATAGTAGAGTCGGCAAGAGAGGCGGCAACGGGATACTCGTTTCCGAGCGGACATACTCAGACCGTTACCGGCGTATTCGGATCTGTCGCGCGAGTTTTCCATAAAAAGAAGGCGATCGTATGGAGCTGTATAACGCTTATTTTACTCGTCGCTTTTTCGAGAATGTATCTCGGCGTACATACTCCGCTTGACGTCGGAGTTTCGCTCGCACTCGGAACCTTCCTCGTGTTTGCGGTTTATCCGATCGTTATGGCGGCGTTTAAAAATGAGAAAACAATGTATGCGCTTATGGGCGCGGTTATACTTATTGCAGTTCTTTTCGTCTGCTATACCGAGTTTTATAATTTCCCTGCGGATATTGATCCCCATAACTATCAGTCGGGACTCAAAAACGCCTATACGCTTCTCGGTACCGTTATTGCCTTCCCGATAATCTATATCGTCGATAAAAAGTACATAAAATTCGAAACGGACGCCTGCCTCTGGGCACAGATAGTCAAGTTCGTCGTTGGCGCAG
This sequence comes from Eubacteriales bacterium, assembly GCA_045657105.1. GTDB lineage: Bacteria > Bacillota > Clostridia > Oscillospirales > CAG-272 > SIG672. The sequence goes on along the minus strand of JAZOSN010000014.1, from coordinate 29,694 downwards.
CTCTTGCACTTGCCATAAAATCGCTTCTCAAAGCTCCGCTTAACGCTCTCTTTGACGGACACTGCGCGGCAAACGCCGTGAGATACTTTGCGGTCGTTATATTTGCAGGTATCATCTGGCCGCTTACATTCCGCTTTTTCCCGAAAAAGGCGAGGAAAGAACAAATTGTAAAAACTAATTAAGCCTATTGCAAATCAGGCGTTTGTGTGATATAATTTCAGTGTTAATGAAAACGGAGGTGAAAATGTTGAAAAAAGTACGTTGTGCGGCAAAACAGACTCTTTCTTTGCTGCTTGTAACAGTATTTTTCTGCATATTTTTTCTGACCTCTCAGTTTTCTTCTTACGCGGCGAGCGCAAGCGTCAGCGTGGGTAGTGCGGTAAGCACCAACTCGGACGGATATTACGAAATCCCGATAACGCTTTCGGGTGTTTCTCTCGCGGCGGGAAAAAGTATTGAAATAGAGCTTTCGTATAATAACCTCGCGTTTTCAATAGTAAAGACAAGCTTTGCAAGCTCTGTGAAAAGCTATGCGAGCGCAAGCGGAAGTAACCCGTATCATATCAAGATAACGGCAGGAAGCAGTACGCTTAAACCGAGCGGTGTAGTCTGTACCGTTTATCTTGAACCGAAGGGTGTTCTTGAAGTTAAGGATTACAATATAAACGTTTCAAAGGTGAGCGGCGTTTCGGCAAGCACTACGCAGGGTGTTATAAGCGTCACCTGCTCGCATACATACACTGCTTACAGTACGGTCGAATCGACCTGTACGGTCGGCGGATATACGCTTGAGCGTTGCAGTATATGCGGCGAATACCGAAGAAGCGGACAAAAAGAGCCTCTCGGTCACGACTATAAGGAAATAGATACGGTAGAGCCCGACTGCGTTCAGCACGGTTATACCGTTGAAGAGTGTAACAGATGCCACCTTCGTAATATAATCGAGGGTGAGGCTCCGCTCGGTCACGAGTACGGAATAGGCGACTATACTCTTATCGAACCCACCTGCGCTATGCAGGGATATACCGAGTACAGATGCCTGCGCGACGGTTGCGACGCTTCAAAGCGTGAGGATTATACCGAAAAGACCGACCACGTCGGAGGAGATGCGGTAATAATCGAGGCTACCTGCCAGAAGCACGGAAGCGAGAATACCTACTGTATTCACTGCGGAATAATCGTTGATGAAAAAACTCTCGACCTCGTTCCGCACGAGTTTGAGGATACTGTCGTCGAGCCTACCTGTACAACTCCCGGCTATACTTACAGAAAATGCTCTGCCTGCAATACCGTCAGACGCGAAAATCAGGCCGAAATGATAGCGCATAGCTATACGTCTGTCGTTGAAAAGGAAGCAGACTGCACGTCGAGCGGAAGAATAAAATATATCTGTCCCTGCGGAAGCTCTTACACCGAAGAGATACCAAGCCCCGGTCATAGCTACGTCAAGGAATCTGTAATTGATCCCACTGAGGAGAGCGAGGGAATGATAACCTATGTCTGCACCGAGTGCGGATATACCAAGCCTCAGATAGTTCCGATAGGAAGTAGTCCGTCGCAAGGGCAGGATAACGACGCTCTTGACGTTAAAGATGACTCGGCAAGAAATAAGCTCTCGGGAAGAGAGATGCTTCTGCTCTATATTATAATTATAATTGCCTGTGTTGCTCTGTTTGTGGCGACGGTCATTCTCGTAAAGAAGCTGACCGAAAAAATCATTATCAGTAAAAAGAGTAGGAAACAAAACGTATGAACAATAAGGTTATAATGACGCTTTCGTCAAAGCCCTGCAAAAACGAGGCGGTCAGTCGGTTTTTCGGCGCGCCCACCGTGCCCGGCGAATGGTTCGACGAAGAGCTTTTCTCGCAGGGTGAGGTATTTATCTGCCAGATGGCACTTGCCGATCTCACTGATTTCGGCGGATACGGACTTCTTCCGACCGACGGATATATATATTTCTTTTTTGATACCGAAGATACTCAAAATCCTCTTCGTATAAGATTTTTCGGAGATACTCCCGATACAGTGGTCGAGGATTTTAACGATAGCGTTGACTTTGATCTGCCGCAGACAGAATATAGCGTAATATTTTCGCGTGACGTCGAGAGGCTTCCCGGAGCTTTCGTTTCGGCAATTGAGCTTGAAGGCGATGAGGTCACACTGTTTGATTTTTCAAATGCGGACGCCTCGATTTTCGAATTCCTCGGAGAACATAAAAAAATAAAAATATCAAAAAAAGCCGTTACATCGCTCGCGTTTGACGAGGCGCGACTTGTATGAACACCAAAAACCGCAGTTTTTACTGCGGTTTTTTTATGTTTATACGCCCTTTATTCGGTTAATAATAACCGTAAATAATATATTTGGAGGTACGACAATGAAAGAAAGACGGTTGACACCAAAGCAAATAAGCGATTTTAAAGCTTTTTTGCAGGACGATGAAAAGAGCGGGGCGACACTCGAAAAATATATTCGTGATATTCGCCGCTTTGCTGATTTCGTACTTGAAAGGAAGATAATTAAGCAAACGGTGCTTGATTATAAAAGCTTCCTTAAAGAAAGATACGCGGTGAGCAGTGCGAATTCTATGATCGCCTCGCTTAACGCGTTTTTTAGATTTGAAGGCTGGTACGATCTTTGCATAAAGCAGTTCAAGGTGCAAAAAAGTGCCTACTCGTCTGAGGAAAAGGAGCTTACAAAGCAGGAATACAACGCGCTTGTTTCTTCCGCAAAAAATAAAAATAATGAGAGGCTATCTCTCATTATACAGACTATATGCTCTACCGGTATACGCGTAAGCGAGCTCCAATATATAACGGTCGATGCTGTGAAAAACGGCGAAACTACCGTGTCCTGCAAGGGAAAGACGCGGAAGATATTTATAGTGTCAGGTCTGAGAAAAAAGCTTCTTAAATATACAGAAGCCAACGCCGTGCGAAACGGCGCGGTGTTCGTTACAAGATCGGGAAAGCCGATGAACAGAAGCAACGTATGGAAGGAAATGAAGCGCCTTTGCAAAGATGCAAAGGTTCCGCCGAGCAAGGTGTTTCCGCATAACCTAAGACATCTTTTTGCGCGAACCTTCTACACGATAGAGAAGGATATAGCGAAGCTTGCCGATATTCTCGGGCATTCAAATATCAATACAACGCGAATTTATATAATGACGACCGGCGAGGAGCATAGACGCCGAATGGAAAATATGCACCTTATAATATAAATGCGGGTATCGGCACGCGTGGTAAAATGAAACATAATGATTGTTATGTGGTGTTTTTTCCACTTTAATACGGGAAACGAGAAAAAATGTATAACATAATGATTGTTATGTGGTGTCTTGTATGCAAAAATAAACCTCTGCACTTTACAACTGTAAAGTGAATTATAGCATATTCTACATAAATTTTCAAGTGTTTTTGGGCAATTTGACTTAATTTGTGACTTTGATCAAATCTGGGCATAGGGAAAGAAGCCTTTTCGACGATTTTTACGAAAAGGCTTTCTTGTTATGCCTTTTTTCGACACGCGAAAGAGAAATCCACTTTAAAAGTTTGCTCTTTGCTCGAAGCGGCGGTGCAAAAAAATTACTTTTACCACATAACAATCATTATGTTGCATTTTCTCCTTAAATACGGGATTTTATCTGAGATTTTCTCTCGCAAATATCCGTTAAAGTCCACTGAGATCGGCAGAAACGGAGAAAAGCATCGCGCCACACATCTTCACGGAGCAAAATGAATGAAAAAGAAAGAAATCCAAATTTTGAAAAATTCAAATTATTGCATATTCTGCGGTGAAGAAATCCCCGAAGGCAGAATGCTCTGTTTCGAGTGTGAAAATACAGACGGCAGTACAAAAAGCAGACCCCATCTTTTTTACCCCGCCTCGGACGGCTCTGAGGCACAAAAAAACAGAAATGAGGGAACAAAGTGAAAAAGGCACTCAGTATAGTCAAGACTACCATGGTGTGGCTCGTGGTCGCACTCGCGGTATTTATGATGATATTTACTATCATCTCAGTCACGCTCTTTAACAGGAGCGACAGAAATCTCTTCGGATACAGAGCGTACATCGTAAACAGTGATTCGATGAGCGCGACCGATTTCGATGCGGGAGATCTTATATTTGTAAAGGAGGTCGAGCCCGAAACTCTCGAAGAGGGAAATATCATTACGTATATATCACAGAACAGTGATAGCTTTGGCGAAACCATCACGCATAAGATCCGCAGAAAGACCACCGATGCGGAGGGAAATGCGGGATTTATAACCTACGGTACGACTACCGATACCGACGATGAAACGGTAGTGACCTATCCGTATATTCTCGGTAAATATCAGGTACATATTGCAAATATCGGGCATTTCTTTAATTTCTTAAAGACTACACAGGGCTATATAGTCTGCATCTTCGTTCCGTTTATGCTTCTGATACTCTATCAGGGTATAAACTGCGTACGCCTGTTCCGCCGTTATAAGAAGGAACAGAGCGACGAAATAGAAGAGGAAAAGAAGCGCCTTGAAGCCGAGCGCGCCGAAAATGCCAAAATGCTTGAAGAGTTGCAGGCACTTAAAGCTCAGCTCGAAGAAAGGCAGGCGGAAAACGGCAAGACGCCGTCCGATGCCCCAAGCGGTGAAAACAGCAAGGAATAAATACCTTGAAGTTTTCGGTTTAAAAAGCTAAAAAACTGCCTCCCGCGTTAAGTCAACGGTCAGCGAGAGAACGGTTTAAAATATTCCCAACGTTGACGCAACTAATAAAGGAGGTCATAAGTAATGACAAAAACAAACACCAAACGCGCGCTTGTCGTAAGCATTCTCTCGCTTCTTCTTTGCGCGTCCATGCTCATCGGAACGACCTTTGCATGGTTTACCGATAGTGTTGAGTCGGGCAAGAACATTATAAGGTCGGGTAATCTTGACGTTGAAATGCAGTACGCCCAGGCAAACGAGAATCCTGCTTCGGCAAATTGGAAGGACGCTTCAAAAGAGGCTATTTTCAATTACGATAACTGGGAGCCCGGTTACGTTGATGCAAAGCACGTAAGAGTTATCAACAAGGGTACGCTCGCTCTTAACTGGCAGATGCGCATCGTCGCAAACGGCGCGGTAAGCAAGCTTGCAAACGTTATCGACGTTTACTATTTTGCAGATGCAACTCAGCTTGACCGCGAGGACGTCGAAGATGGCAAGTATCTCGGAACTCTTACCGAGGTTCTCGGAACTGTTAAGAATATGTCCAACACTGTAAGAGGTTCTCTTGAAGCAGACACTACAAAGGACATTACCATCGCTTTCAAAATGAAGGAATCGGCAGGTAACGAATACGAAAGCCTTTCGATCGGCGCAGACTTTTCCGTTCAGATCATAGCAACTCAAAAAATGTCCGAAAACGATAGCTTCGGTCCCGATTACGACGAAAACGTTACACTTCCCGAGGTACCTGCGGCACTCGTAACGCCTCTCGAAGACAAAAAGGTTCCGCTCGGAACGAGCAGCGAATATGCTGATCCCGATCTTAACGGCTCGCTCGAAATGGACGTTGCTTTCCAGTTCCTTCCTACTCAGAGCTACGATCAGTCGCTTGATTCGGATTACAGAAACTGGGTAGCCGACTACGTAGTTTATGCGGACAACGACGTTCCCGCAAACAGTATGGTGCTTGCAGGATATTACAGTGCATACTGTGACGCGATGAACGGTGGAAACTGGGTAGCGTTCGATAATGACGAGATCGTCAAGGCAGGAACCGAGATTCGTCTTGTAGAGCTGATGACCGACGGATCCATACAGGCAACATGGGAGCTTATATGTCTGCTCGGTAATGACGGAATCGGATTCCAGTGCGGCGTAAAGGATAATTCCGCGCTTAAAGTTAACGAAGGCACCACTCTTACCGTAGAGCTTCGTCTTTACGAGGTAGATGAAAACGGCGTTCAGGTAGGTCCTGATGCATATATCAATATCGCAACCTTCGAGCACACCTTCGGCGGTGAATACACAACACTTGAAGACGGCACCGTGCTCTTTATGGCTGACGACGGCGACGTTGTTCTTTACGATACTCAGAACGTAGAGGCAGATGAGTATTACGTTCCCTACGGAGTTACCGAGCTCGGTGACTACTCGTTCACCCACGGCGATATAAAGGAGGTAGTTCTTCCCGATACCGTAGAATCTCTCGGTCGCGCGTTCGATGGCTCATACGTTGAGAGCGTAGTTCTCAACGAGGGCCTTGAAACTATCGATAGCAGAGCGTTCAGAGCAACCTATGCTCTCAAAGAGGTAGTAATTCCGTCAAGCGTTAAGACTATTGCAGATAATGCGTTCCAGAAGTCTTACATAAAAGAGATCGTTATTCCCGCAACTGTTGAAACTATCGGAGAAACCGCATTCGGTGCTTCCAAGATAGAGAGCGTAACCTTCGAGGGTAATACCTCGATACAGGGATACGCTTTCCGCGGTTGCCCGAACCTCAGAACAGTTATCATTTATGGTGATGACGTAGAATTTATTTCCTCTACGCTCAACGGTAGAAATTCTATGTGGTTCTGCAACGGCGAATCCAATAATGCCAATACAAGTAACATTGATTTCCACGTTGTAAACGAAACCATGAAGGAAAGAGTTCTTACCGCAATGGGCGCTGAAAGAAACAATACCGATGTGTTCGTAGATATTGACGTTGTTATGGGTGATGAAGAGCTTTCCTCTGCAATTGCTAAGGCTACCGAAGAAACGGCAACGATTCTTCTGTCCGGCGGTACTTACACGGCGGATCTTGACCTTACCGTTGCAGCCCTCGGAAACGCGCAAAGCGATACTATCGTAATCAAAGCTGTCGGTGGAGCTGACGTAGTTTTCACCGGAATCACTACCCTTGGCTACAGAAATCAGGGTACAGGCGCCGCTATGTATAACGCGAACGTCGTGTTTGAAGGTATTACCTTTGATGCTACCAACGGAGCACACGCTCTTGAGATCGGCGACGTAAAATCTCTTACCTTGAAGAACTGCACGATCATCGGTAACGGCGAGTACGGCATTCACGCTGCTAACGGAAATGCCACCGGTCCGTCCAAGATCATCGGATGCACCTTTGAAAATGCCGCAATCCAGGGTTACGGTAATTTCTGCACCGGACTTGTGATCGAAGACTGTACGTTCAACGATTCCAGAATCAATATTCAGGGCGGTAACAGTGTTACCGTTCAGAACTGCACGTTCAACAACACTCTCACAGAGGCAAACGTTGGCGATAGCTTCTACGCTATTCGTTCCAACTCCACACCTGTTACGGTTAAGAATTGCGAGATCAACATCGATTCCGAGCTCACCAAGGTTGCTACTTCGCAGGCAAAATGGTATCTCCTTGCAAACCGCGGAACGACCAACTGGACTGTTGAGAACGTTTCGGTAAATCTTACCGACGCCGCTCTCATTCAGACCGAGCTTGATATCACCGCTTGCACCAGCACCGGTGTTATCAACGCAACGAACCTCACCGTTAACGGCATTGCTCAGTAATTTGATTAGTAACTATTAACTAATTTCCGCCACCCTGTCCGTTTATTCCTTACTTGGGGTGGCGGCAATCAAAGGACATAAAGCCGAAATTCTTTGTGTCCTTTGATTGCCGAAATATTTAAAGGAGTAAGCAGTATGAACGAAAAACTCAAAAGGATATGGAATATCGCATCTACCGTGCTTGTGATATTCGTAGTTATCTGCGCGATTTTCCTTATGGGCTCAAGACTTCTTGGATTCCGTGTTTTCACGGTAGTATCGGGCAGTATGGAGCCGAAATACAACACGGGAGATCTCATTTACGTCAAAGAGGTCGATCCCGAAAGCGTCAAGGTCGGAGATGTGATCACATTCGTTGTCAACGAGGATCTCGTTGTCGCAACTCACCGAGTTATCAGAATCGACCAGGAAAACAGACGCTTCTATACCAAGGGTGATGCTAACGAGCTTGAAGACACGTCACCCGTTCATTTCAACAATCTTATAGGAGCTCCGAAATTCAGTGTTCCTCTTCTCGGATACGTTTCGACCTTCGTGCAAAATCCTCCCGGAATGTATATTGCGATAGCGGCAGCAGTTCTGCTTATTGCGGCAGTATTTCTTCCCGATCTCTTTAAAAAGAAGGAAAACGCCGAGGCAGAAGATCAGAGAAACGGTGACGGTGGGGAGAACGACGGAGAATGAAAAAGAAGATATTTGTTGTAGCGCTTGCGATAATGCTCGTCGCTATTGTGGCGGTTAGCGGAACGCTTGCGTGGTTTACCGACGAGGACGAAACGAAAAACGTCTTTACGGTCGGAAGCATTGACGTCGTTCAAAACGAGGTTTTCGATGAGCAGAACGCTATGCTCGTTCCTGTCGTCGGAAACGATCCGAGCGATGATAAGGATAACTACATAGAAAAGAAGGTAACCGTCGAAAACGTCGGAAAAAACGCCGCGTACGTTCAAACATACGTCGCAGTTCCTGCGGTACTCGACAGTAACGGAGTTCTGAGGCTGTATGACTTAAACGCCTCGGCAAACGGCTGGACTAAGATGGATGGCGATGAAAACACTGTCGGCACTCAACCTGTTGCTACAAATGTCGCAATTGAAGGCGAAGTCAATCTGTATAACCTTTATCTTTACAGATATAATACCGCACTCGAAAAGGGAAGCGAAACGCTTGCTTGCCTTGAATACGTTTATATAGATCCTTCGATCGACCTTAACGTCTACGATCTCGAAGGAAACGACGGAGTCAAGGATACCGCGTATTTCGTTCTCTCTGACGGAAGCGAGATAAATACCTTCAACGCCGCAGGTAAACTGAACGTTTACGTTGCAACTCAGGCGGTGCAGACTGTCGGATTTGATAGCGCAGAAGGCGCTTTCGAGGCGTCCTTTGACTCTCACCCTTGGGATAAATAAAACTGATTTTAAATTCCAAAAACGGATTTGAAATACATCACTCTTGAAGAAAGGAGGAAAACGGCATGAAAAACATAAACAATTTCAACTTGACGACCAAAAGAGGAGAAAACAATATGAATTCAAACAAAAAAATGAACAAAAAGAAAATACTCGTGGTTGCTCTGGCAGTATGCCTTCTTGCTATCATTTCGTTCGGTACGCTGGCTTGGTTCACTGCACAGGATTCTGTAACCAACGAATTTTACGTAGGAGATTCTACCACGGATCCCGATAAAGTGTTCGGCGTTGACGTTTGGGAAACGGTTGACGGCGAAGAAAAAGGAAGAGGCAGCGCAAATGACGGCGGCGCTGTTTACGAGGATATACTCCCCGGACAGATACTCAGTAAAGCTCCCGTTGTTGAAAATACAGGTATCCACCCGATGTACGTACGCGCTATCGTTACCGTAAGCCCTGCATCCATTCTTAAAGATGCTATGGGCGACGCTTGGAAAAACGTCGACCTGTTCCTTGCAGGAAACGATGAAACCCAGTGGCTTCTTGACAGTGTAGTTTACGTAAACGACGGAACTGATAGTAAGTTCGTTTATACTTACTACTATCAGAGCGTTCTCGAGCCTGAGAGAGATAATGCAAACGGCTATATCACTCCCGCTATCTTTGATGCAGTAGTTATCCCTACCGGTCTTACTACCGATATGGCAGCTCAGCTCGAAGATTTTGAGATCAACGTTCTCGGTCAGGCTATTCAGTCTGAGCACATTCTCAGCACCAACGCCAAGGACGCGTTCGAAACCTATTGGGAAGGCGTTCCTGCCTATGACGCTTCCGCAGAAAAGTCGATAGCTTATTTCAACGCTAATATTACGAAGCCGATCACGACCGAAGAAAACAATAGCTTTACTTCGCTCTATATCGAAGACTCCACTGCAAGCGGAGAAGCAATGCTCGTAGTTGACGAGCCTAATTATCAGACTCAGATAGACAACGTTACCGCTGACGTGGATAACCTTGTAATTCTTGAGCACGAGTCCACCGTTATAATCGAAAATTCGGATATTACGCTTCCCGCAGGCGGTAAGCTCGTAGTTAATAACTCGGGCGCCTATACCTGCCAGATAATTCTTTCTAACGTAACCGTTAACGGAACTCTTGTTACAAACGAAAACAAATACGAGTTCTTTGATAACAATATTTCGATGATCTGGATTTACAACGACTAAGTATTTATCAAAAAAGGCGGAGTTTTTTTGGGCATTATAACTCCGTTTTTCGAAAAATGCCGTAGTTATAGGAGATTTATAATAATGAAAATTAAAAGCACTAAGCGCGCATTTATCGCAAGTGCACTCGCACTTCTTCTTTGCGCATCTATGCTCATCGGAACCACCTTCGCGTGGTTTACCGATAGCGTTGAGTCGGGCATCAATACCATTCAGTCCGGAAACCTCGACGTTGAGCTTTATTATACCGATTCTGCCGACGTCGCAAAAGACCCCGACAGCAAAGAGTGGAAGAAGGTTGACGCAAACACCAACGTGTTCGGCTACAATAACTGGGAGCCCGGATTTACTAAGGTAGTATACTTCAAGGTCGAGAACGAGGGATCGCTCGCTCTCAAATATCAGCTTTCTGCCGACGTTGATAGCGAGAAGGCGGGAATCAACAAGGACGGAAAGGAATTCCTTCTTTCCGACTATATCTACACCAAGGTAGTTGATACAGACGCTACCCGTGACGCTATCCTTGCTTCGACTGACGGCGTTAAGATCAAGGGCTCGATCCCTATGAACAACGCGGGCAATCTTGAAAAGGGCGAAAACAACGTTATCGGATTTGCTATCTGGATGCCCACAGACGTTGGCAACGTAGCAAACCATAACGGAACCGAAGAGGGCACTCCTCAGATCACCTTCGGAATCAACCTTATCGCAACTCAGAAGATGTCTGAAAACGATAGCTTCGGACCTGACTATGACGAGGATGCTTGGGACGACGCTATGAAGGTTTACAGCGCAACTGACCTTAAGGCGGCACTTGCTAATGATGGAAGCGCTATCGTTATGAACGATATCGAACTTGCACAGGGTGAACAGATCGTTATTCCCGAGGAAACAAAGGCAACTCTTAACCTTAACGGCAATACCCTTTCCGGTAATATTACTAAGGGTGACGGCGCTGTGCTGGTCAACAACGGTTCTTTAACTATCGTTGGTGGTGAAGTAACCAATACTGCAAGCAACGGCGATGCAGCTATCGATAACGATGGCACTTTGACTCTGGTTGATGTGTCTGTCGTAGGCGCTACCATTGCTGATGGCGGCTATCCTGAATATGCAGTTCAGACCTCTGGTACACTGATTGTAGAGGACGGTACTTCCATTTGCGGCGACCGCGGTGCGATCAGTATCGATGGCAACGGCGCGACCACCATCAATGGCGGCGTATTTACTGTAAACAACATCAATTATGGACTGACCAGTCATGTTGTAGATCTTTCCGATGATGTTACCGGCGAGCACATCCTCACCATCAACGGCGGTACATTCCAGCATCTTAATGAGAAGACTTCCGGCGGCGTTGTTATTTGCAACAGAACCAAAAATACTGTTTTAGTGAATGGCGGAAGCTTCACCGGCGGTAATTACTATGGCAACGACAATCTGAGTGATTACGGCTACGGCGGTACCTTCTCTGTGGTCGGCGGCACTTACGATGCGAAGCCCGCTAATAAATACATTGCCGATGGACACACTGCCATGGACAATGGCGACGGAACATACACTGTTATCCCCGAGATCAGCGGCGTAACTCTTACTACCGTTGCAGGCTATCCCGCACTTTACACCGACGGTACCAATTACTATACCTACACTGCTACGGGTCTTATTTCCATGAGAAACTTCTGGAAGGCAAACTGCTACGGCAACAATATGTGGGGCAAGTCCTACAACGTTATGGCTGACATCGACGCTACCGGATATACCTGGGACGAGGTATGGGTTGTTGTCGGAAACAACGCTAACGACGGCTTCGTATTTGACGGTCACGGACACACCGTTAAGGGTCTTACCATAAACGGCGCACTCTTCAGCGGAACGCCTAACGGCGGAAACGCAGGCACCGAGCCCGGATACGTAAAGGATATTACGTTTGACGATGTAACCGTTTTCGGCGATCACTTTACAGGTGTTCTTTGGAGCAGCACCTACGGTGATCTTGTAATCGAAAACGTAAAGGTAATCAATTCTGAAATCACCGGCGCTTGTAACGTAGCGGCACTTGTAGGCGGTACTGCTCAGGAGAGCGGTGACGTTAACGTCACCTTCAAGAACTGTGCTGTTGAAAACAACACCATCATAGCTAACGGCAAGAACGGTCAGGACCTCAACGGCGCAAATGCTTTCATAAGCAGAGCTTACGCTGACACCAATCTCGTTTTCGAGGGCGAAAACGTTGCAAAGAATAACGAGATCGTAAATAAGAACGGACTCGTTGGCGGCGGTATCTACGGATACACCGTTTGGATGGACGGCGGCTTTATCGGCACCGATACCTGCGACTCCTTCACCAACTGGAACGGTCTTGTGTTCGAAAGAGTAGAGGACGTTAAAGGACTTTACAAAACTGCTGAAAAATGCTACGGCGTTACGACCGCAGAGGGACTTGCAAAGATTAACGAGTGGTTTTGCGGCACAGCAGCAGAGAACACTACCATTTTGAAAATCGATCTCTTTGCTGATATCGACATGACTGGCAAGACTTGGAACACGGTAGGATGGAACAAAGCGTATAAATTCGAGGAAATAGACGGTAACGGATACACTATCTCCAACATGAAGCTTTCCGGAAATGCAATGTTTGCCAATTTCGGCGGTGCAGACGTAACTATTACCGATCTTACGTTCGATAACGCAACGGTAAGCACGAGCTCTATCAACTCTGCTATTATTGTCGGTCAGACCTACACCAACCTCACGCTTGATAACGTGGACGTAATCAATTCGAGCGTTACCGGCGGCTACAAGGTTGCTGTGCTCGTCGGATCGGTTCATGATGACTCTGCAACGACAGGTAGCACACTTACCGTCAAGAACTGTGATATAGACAAATGTACCGTAACGACCGTTTCTTATGACTTTGATACTTGCGGTATCGTAGCATACGTTTATGCAGGTCAGAATGAGAAGGTTGTGTTCGAAAACACCACTATATCCAACACCAAGCTTATGTGCACCAATTCTGCAGGATACGATCTCCATGCATTTGTTTATGGAACCGAATCGAATTGGTATAACGAAGCAGTAGGTGTAACTGTAACCAATGTAACCTTTGAGAATATCTAACCCCACAAAATCCCCCAAACTCTCTTAGGAGAGTTAGGAGGTAAGCAAAACCAAACTATTTCCCCGCCACCCACCCTTCCTTTCGTTACCTCGCTTTCGGGGTGGGCGGCAATCAAAGGACATAAGGGATTTGCCCTCGCGGCGTGTTCCTCATTTTCCATATTTCTCCCGCGAGCCCTTGTGTCCTTTGACTGCCGAAACAGAGGTAAATAATTAAGGAGAGGCGACGTATGCAAAAAATAAAGCTCAGACTTCTGGCAATCGCACTCGTTGCGATAATATTTACATTTTGCACCCAGACTACGCTCGCGTATTACACGACCGTGGGTACGGCGACGAACGTCGTTACCTCGGGCAACATAAGATTTATTATTCACGAAACCACCGATCAGGGCACCGAGTTCCCCAAAGACGGTGTGTATATTATGCCGGGAGAGGTCGTCAGTAAAGAGGTTAGCATCGAAAGCGACTGCGAGCACCCTTTTTATCTGAGAGTTAAGATCGTTTACGGCATAAACTCCGAGGAGCTTTCGATCGAGGACCGCTTCAAGCTCAACATAAACCGCGATCATTGGGAGCTCGTTAACGGTTGGTACTACTATAAGGGCGTAGTCGAGCCGGGAGAAAAAACACACAACATCTTCTCCAAGGTGGAGATAGTCGGAAATAAGGTGGATAACAGCTATATCGGCAAAACTCTCGAGCTTACCGTTTTGGCGCACGCGGTGCAGAGTGAGAACAATCCGGTAAACGGTAATAATACTCACGAAGCCTTCGGTTGGCCTGCGGAATAAGGGGGGAAATAAGTGAAGAAAATCATCTCTGTATTTTTGGTTTTGACCGCGCTTCTTTCCTCGCTACTACCTGTTTTCGCCGAAAATGGCAGGGTTATTTATGACGGAAACGCGAAGAAGTTTGTTTTTGCGCCGGGCAGTGAGTATTCTCTTACCGACCTTTTCGACGATTTCAAGGGCGTTATGCCGGGCGACAGTATCACTCAGAAGGTGACCGTCAGAAATGATGCGTCGAATAAAGTTAAGGTCAAGATCTATATGCGCTCGCTTGGAGCGCAGAGCGCAACCGAAGGCTTTCTTTCTCAGCTCAGACTGCGAGTTGCAAAATCTCAGGAAAACTCTATGGCGTATATGTTTGACGCCGCCGCGTCCGAAAGCGCCCAGCTTACAGACTGGGTACTGCTCGGTACGCTTTATTCGGGCGGCGAGGTAAATCTCGACGTAACACTCGACGTTCCGACCTCGCTTGGCAACGAGTACAGCTCGAAGATAGGATACCTTGACTGGGAATTCAAGGTAGAGGAATTTCCGATAGAGCCTTCCGATCCGGAGGCGCCCGACACGGGCGACGGATTTGGAAAGGCGGTCTGGTTTTCACTGCTTTGTGTAACTCTGATACTCTTCTTTATAATCGTATTTAAGCGCAGGCGCAAGGAAGAGGACGAGGAGAAAAAGGCGAACTAAAAACATTTTAAGGAGGACGGAGCGTTGAAGCTTAACAGAAAATCATATACGAAGATCGCTCTGATCCTCAGTATATGCTTTATGATAATATGGGCTATCCTCGGTACGGGAACCTCGCTTGCATGGTTTACAGATACCACGCCCGTTCAGAAAAACATATTTTACGTCGGTGAGCTTGATCTTGCAGTTTACCACCGTGTTGACGAAGAAAACTATGAAGAGGTCACCGCCGAAACCTCGCTTTTTGACGACGGTGCGCTTTACGAGCCGGGATACGTTCAGGTCGCGTATCTGAAAATACAAAACGAAGGCGACATCGCTTTCGATTATAAAATGGCAATAGGAATCAGTGACTATACGCCCGCGATGAACGTGTTCGGACAGAGCTTTAATTTGCAGGATCATCTGAAATTCGGGCTTGTCGTCGCCGACAGTGAAGCCGAGCTTGAAAAAAGGGTGGCGCAGCGCGCGAGCGCTACCGAAAATGCGAGCAAGGATATTCCGCTAAGTACCTACACCACAGACACCGAAACGCTTAACGTCGGAGAGGTCAAATACGTAGCACTTATAGTTCGTATGCCCGAAGACGTTGGAAATATAGCAAATCATAAGAGCAAGGAGCAGCCCAGGGTTGAGCTTGGCGTTATAATCAAGGCTACTCAAAAGGGAACACCGATAAACGGTCTGTCGTAATAAGTTTTATAAAAAACGAAGGGAGGAGATATGAAAGCGATGCTAAAATCATTTTTTGACACTGAAAAAGAAGAAAAGATCAGTGAAAAAACGCTTCTTTCGCGCATCACGGTATCGGTAATAATTATAGTTGTCTGTCTTATCGCTATGAGTATCTCGGCGTACGCTTATTTTTCCTGCGACGTTTCCTCTCCGAAAGAAACGATAAAATCCGCAAGCTACGAGCTTGTCGTCACGCCTCCTTCCGATATGAAAAGTGCCGATATATATGAGCTCAAAAATGAGAGCGATAGCGATAAAGAATACGTTTTCACGCTTTCTACCGTCGGAAGCACCTCTACCGCGTCGGTCGGCTACTGTAAGATCGTTGTTAAGAACGAAATAAACGCGGGCGATGCTCAGATCTTCTATACAAAGCCTATATGGCTAGTCGAGGATCTGTCAAAGGGAAGAGTTGATACCCGAGAGGTTAAAATAATCATACCTGCCGGCAAAACTGTTTGCGTTTCCTTTGTTTCCCAGTGGGGAAGCTGCTCCAAGGAACCTATATCGGAAGAAATCAAAATCAAGTAATAATTATAATTTTAAAGGAAGCTCGAGCTTCCTTTTTTCATTCTCTCAAATGAAGGATTTTTGCATATTATGTAACAAGCGGTCGATTTGTTTTTGAGCGACTTTTTCGGGGTGGCGTTTAAAGTTGCCCCGTGATGGAAAAAATAATATCGGAAACAGAAAATATACGGAGAGTGAATAAAGTGACAGTAAAACGCGGCGATATATATTATGCAGATCTCAGTCCTGTTATAGGCTCGGAGCAGGGTGGACTTCGTCCCGTGCTCATTATACAGAACGACGTAGGAAATAGATACAGTCCGACCGTTATAGCGGCGGCTATTACGAGCAGACTCGGCAAGAACCGCCTTCCGACTCATATAGACGTATGCCGTGACGATACGGGCGACTCGGAAAACTACGGACTTTCGAGGAATTCGGTCATACTTCTTGAACAGATACGTACGCTCGATAAGCGGCGTCTGAAAGAAAAAATGGGACATCTTGACGAGAAGGTGATGCGGCAGGTGAACGATGCAATCAGTATCAGCTTCGGTCTTTGTGAGGCGTCCTCGGCAGTCGATGGCTCGCAGTATACCGAAATGCCGAGCGCAATACCTGCTTCGGCACCCGTGGCAGGTGTGGCCTTAACGCCCGAAAAAGGTGAAAAACAGGAAAAATAATGATAAAACCGTACATACGGGAGAGCATAAAAGCGCTCTCCCGTATCGTATTTTGACAAATATTTAAAATATGGTTAAAAAAATATCAAAAGCTCTTGATTTTTGAGAAAAAAGAGTGTAAAATAGAACAGTAAAATATTAAAATGCTAAGGAGTATACATAATGGCACTTGTTACTACGACAGAAATGTTCAAAAAAGCCTATGCAGGCGGATACGCAATAGGCGCGTTCAATATCAACAACATGGAGATAATTCAGGCTATCGCAGAGGCGGCAGGCGAAACTAAATCTCCTGTTATCCTTCAGGTTTCGGCAGGCGCAAGAAAGTACGCTAAGCAGGCATACCTTCTCGCTCTCGCAAAGGCGGCTATCGAGGATTCCGGTATCGACCTCGCGCTTCACCTTGACCACGGTGCAGATTTCGAGATCTGTAAGGCTTGTATCGACGGCGGATTCACCTCGGTTATGATCGACGGTTCGCATCACTCGTTCGAGGAAAATATCGCAGTTACAAAGAAGGTAGTTGAATACGCTCACGCTCACGGCGTTGTCGTAGAGGGCGAGCTCGGCGTTCTCGCAGGCGTTGAGGACGACGTAGTAGCAGAGCACTCCTCTTACACAAGACCCGAGGAGGTTGAAGAATTCGTAGGACGTACGGGCGTTGATTCGCTTGCGATCTCGATCGGTACCTCCCACGGCGCATACAAGTTCACCCCTGCACAGTGCACAAGAAACGAGGAGGGTATCCTCATTCCGCCTCCGCTCCGTTTTGACATTCTCGAGGAGATCGAAAAGCGTCTTCCCGGATTCCCGATCGTTCTTCACGGTGCTTCCTCGGTATCTCAGGCGCACGTTAAGGAGATCAACGCTAACGGTGGACAGCTTCCCGATGCAGTCGGCATTCCTGAGGAGCAGCTCCGCAAGGCAGCTAAAATGGCTGTATGTAAGATCAATATTGACTCTGACATCCGCCTCGCTCTTACCGCAGGTATCCGCAGAAAGTTCGTTGAGGATCCTTCTGCATTCGACCCCCGTACTTATCTTTCGGTTGCAAGAGCGGAAGTTAAGGAAATGGTCAAGCACAAGATCATCAACGTTCTCGGATCGCAGAACACTCTTTAATCAGACGACAAGGGAGGCTCTTTTGAGCCTCCCATTTTGAAAGGATAACAATGAAATATTCTGTAAAATATCGTCTTACCGCTATGGATGTAGCTCCGAACGGGGCGGTCAGACCTGCATCGCTTCTCAGATACTTTCAGGAAGCTATAAATCTTCAGATGCACGATAATCCTCCATCGACCGAGGATCTTTTTGAAAAAGGTCAGGCGTTCATTCTCAGTAAAACTGCGATGAAGCTTTACATGGATCTTTCGGTGTATGACGAAATAGAGGTCGTAACGTGGGCGAATACGAGCAGAGGCGCGACCTTCCTCAGAAGCGCGCAGATACTTAAAAACGGCTCTCTCGCGGCTGATATTACGACTACTTGGGCGCTCGTTGATATAAACGAACGCCGACTTGTAAGAGTCAAGGACGCTACCCTCGGTATTGGAACGCTTGATGAGCTTCCCGAGATCGGCGCTCCCGAAAAGATCAGATTGCCCGAAGGAAATATCGAAAAGGTCGGTGAAAAGACCGTTCTTTACGGCGATATTGACCGCAATAATCATATGAATAATACGAGATACGTCGATATGATCTGCGACTTTTTGCCCGACGTTGAAAATAAAAGAATAAGATCCTTTACAGTAAACTACGTTACGGAAAGTAAACTCGGCGAAAAGCTTCATATTTATCATATAAACGCCGGAGAGTGTGACTATTTCTGCGTGGTAAAAGCAGACGGAACCCACTCTGTTGACGTTGTAATGGAGCTTGAAAAAATCAAGTAAAGTTTTTGGGAAAGTCTGAAAACCCTTTTTTCAAAAAGGGTTTTCGGAAAAAGGTGAAAAATGCTGATAGTTTCGGGAGATGAGATGTTTTCTGCGGCAATAAAGCAGTATCTCGAAGATCTGAAAATAGAACAGGCTACGCTTGATAAATGCGTGATCGTCGATCTCGATTTTTCGAGCGATAATCCAAGGGAGCGGGCGATAACCTTTTCGAGAGATGAGAGCAGGGTACCCGATCTCGTGCGCCCGTTTCTTATGACCGACCTTGCGGAGCTCGTCCGCGAGCGTTTCTCAGGCGATGGCGACAGTTCTGCCGAGATCCAGAGCGGATCGGATGACCTGCGACTCGAAGGCGACGGCGTTACTTATCGCGGTAGCTTTACGCCGCTTACCCCGAAGGAAAGGGAAGTGCTCGGACTTCTTTTGTCAAGACGCGGTTGCGCTCTGTCGAGAGAAGAAATATTCAGGCTTCTCTGGAAGGACGACGAAGCAGGCAGTAACGTCGTGGACGTTTATATAAGATACCTTCGTAAAAAGCTTGATTTTCGCTTTGGCGAGCGTATCATTTATACCAGACGCGGATGTGGGTATTACATTAAATAATAAAAACGGAACACTTTTTTGTGTTCCGTTTTCTTTTGTCAGTTTTAAATAACGTTTCCGTCTTTGTCGTAGCGCGTTTCGCTTATAACGTCGCCGTCCTCGGAGAATACGAAAATAACTTTTCCGCCGTCCTCTCCGTAATCGGTTCTTTTTGAAACGTACGTGCCCGAGTAGTAGCTTGTGTGATAGGAATATTCCCACTCGTAGTAGAGCTTTCCGTTAATATACTGCTTCTCGTGTAACATGTTTCCTTCGTTATCGTACTCAATATCGTATACGTGTCTGTTTTCTACAAGTCCCTCTGCG
The DNA here is from genome assembly GCA_045657105.1 of Eubacteriales bacterium. Taxonomy (GTDB): domain Bacteria; phylum Bacillota; class Clostridia; order Oscillospirales; family CAG-272; genus SIG672. Next base: position 10,197 of record JAZOSN010000014.1, on the reverse strand, counting down.
TTGTAAAAAACGTACTCTGTTATACCGCCGTACTCGTTATAGGTGTTGACGCTCTTTGAAGAGTCGCTATAATAATGTGTGACCTCTGACATATAAACTCTTTCGGGATAGTCTGAGCGGTAAGAATATTTTTGTTCCTCGCACAGCTCGCCGTTTTTATATATCTTTGCCGAGCTCGGATTGTTCTTGCCGTCAAAGACGTACTCGTAAAGATCCTGATCGATAACGTTTCCGTCTGCATCGTACAGGGTACGGCTTTTGGGTTGTCCGTTTTCGTATGTCCACTTACAGACGGAGCCGTCCTCTTCGTAAATAACGAAGTTGTCTATCCCACCGTCTTCGGTGTATGTGGTGATTTGTTTACTGAGCCCCTCGCCGTAGGACGTTCTTTTAAAGCAGTAGGTGTAGCCCGAGCCGTCCGTTTTGTAGGCGTATTCAGAGGTTTCTGTGAGCTTTCCGTTCTCGTACTGCTTTTGGAAAAGCAGGTTGCCGTTGTTATCGTAAACGTGTTCGTAGGTGCGGCTTGATACGAGCAGACCGTTTTGGTCATATTCTTCTTCGCTCAGAAGGTTGCCGTTTTTGTCGTAAATACAGACCGATTTTGTCGAGTCACCGTAATAACGTGTCGTCTTATATTCGTAGGTTCTTCCCGAGTTTCCCGAAACGTAAGCGTATTCGGTTTCCTCGCAAAGCTCTGAGTCCTCAAAATATTTTTTTAGAACTACCTCGCCGCTTTTGTCGTAAACGTACTCGTAGGTGCTTTTTGATGTAAGCTCGCCGTTTTCGTCGTATTCTTCTATGCTAAGAATATTGTCGTGCTCGTCGAAGGTGTGGACCGTCTTTGTTGAGTCCTCATTATACTCGGTTTCCTTTGACAGATATGTTTCTGTGGGATCGTTTGCATAATAAGAATATTCGCGTTCTTCAACGAGCTTGCCGTTTACGTGTTTCTTTCTTGAAAGGAGATTGTCACTGTCATCGCGCACGAACGTATAGATAATCGTTTGCTGCTCTTTTCCTTCCTTGTCGTAATCCGTGCTGCCCGTTATGTTTCCGTGCTCGTCGTAGAGAGTAGCTTTCTTCGAGCCGTCATCGCGGTACTCTGTGTACTTTGACATATATGTATATTTGTCTGTGCCGGTCGTGGCAGAGTATTCCTCTTCTCGTGAGAGGACACCGTTGGTATATACCTTGACCGAAAGGTAGTTTCCGTACTCGTTAAACGCGTACTCGTAATCATTCTTGTATTTGACCTCGCCGTTTGCCGCGTACTCTGTTCTGCTTACGGTGTCGTGGTTTTCGTTGAGTATTGCTATTGATTTGGTTCCGTCACGGAAATAGCTTGTTTGCTTTGACTCGTAGGTGTCGTCTTCCGCGTATTTGTAAGCGGTGCGCGAGTGAACGATCTCGAACACGAGAAAATCTCCGTCGTACTCTTTTGTAAGAGTGAGAACGCCGTCTGCACCGTAGGTGTACTCGTATTTTATTTCCGAGTAAAGATTTCCGTATTCATCATAATATTTTACAGAGGCTTTGAGATCTTCTTCGTTGTACTGTATTTCACGTCGGTCACCGTAGTCAGAGTATTGAATAGACGTGACGCGTCTTACCTCCTTATCGGGAAGCTCGGCATAAATGTTTTCCGAGTCGAGCTTATCGAAATAATAGATCTTCGTTTTGATCAGAGCACCGCTTTCACTGTACGTGTTTTCGAAACGGGTGTTGTCGGTTATTTTACCGTTTTTTGTGTACGTAATATAGGATATTCTGTGTTCGTGCTCGTCGTAAGTGTCTATCGAGTATGCTCCATCGGAGTAATAATACTTTGACTCGGATATGCGGTACCCCCTTTTGCCACCCTTTACGAGCTTTGCTTCTTCGATCAGGGTGCCATCGCGGTAGGTTTTATATCCCGTGTAGGTATCACCGTCTTTTTCGAGTATCGTTTCATCGCGGTAAACGATATTTGAGCCGTAGTAGGCGGTGAACGTCTTTTTAAATCCGAGCTCGTCGAAGGTCGTGACCTCGACGTTTTTGGGATCGAACGCCTCGACTCTTGCGCCGCAAACCGTGCAGATGTGCTTTTCATCAAGCGTGTGATCGCCGACGTTTAATTGCTCCGTGCTTTCAGTGCAGATGAGATAGTGTCCCTGAGCGTCCGCTACCCACTCGCAGCTTTCGTGTGTGTGTCCCTTTTTGCAGGCAACGAGAACGACAAGGCAGAGTGTGAGAGCAATTATGGATTTTAAAGTGTTCTTCATAGGAATTCCTCCTTATGTATTTGGAAAGACATACTTGTTTCCTATATTATAGCAAAAAAATTATCAACATTCAATATTTGCAGAAAATTTTAACACAAGAAAAAAGTGCCTATCTCGCCGTTTTGCGAGTCAGGCACTTAATTTGTGACATTATAATGTATAAACGTCGGGGTTTGAATTCAAAACTCCGTCGATTATCGAATAAGTAAGAGCTCCTCTCAGGCTTTCGCCTAAAAATGCAGAGTTTTTCGAGCTGCTCTTTAAGTTTTCCATCTGGAATACCGTGCAGTCGTCAAGCGAGATCACGTTCAGATATGCTCGCTCTCCGACCTTTATATCAAACCCGTACCCGATTATTTCTCTGACCGAGGTCGTGAACATCGAGATCAGTCTGAAAATATCTATGGTTCTTTTCATAGCGAGATTGGAAAGCGCGACGGTAAATGCGCTTTGAAGCCCGATCATTCCGTCAAGAGCTCTGCTCAGATCCTGAGGCTTTTCCCACTCGCTTCTTGGCGCGTGGTCAGAGCAGATGCAGTCTATCGTTTTGTCGATAATGGCGTCGATTATAGCATTTCTGTCCTTTTCCGAGCGTAGCGGCGGATCGACCTTTGCTTTTGATCCGAGATAAAACAAATCGTTTTCGATAAGGGCAAAATACTGAGGTGCGGTGTCGCAGGTGACGCGGACTCCCGCCTTTTTGGCGCTCCGGATTATCTGAGCGCTCCTTGCGGTGCTTATGTGCGAAACGTGCAGTCTGCAACCCGTTTGCGCGGCAAGAAGAACGTTTCTCGCTACCGAAATTTCTTCGGCACAGGAGGGTATTCCTTCGAGTCCGCAGGTGCGACTGATCTCTCCGTCGTTTATAACTCCGTTTCCGACGAGCGATTTTTCCTTGCAGTGCGCGATGACGGGAATATCCTTCTCGGCGCAAAGGCGCATGGCACGAAGCATCGTCGGCGCATCGGCACTTCCGTCGTCGTAGAAGGCGACAGCTCCGCGAGTGCGGAGAGCATCAAGATCGCTCATATCGTTTGGGGAGCCGCCTACCGTAACGGGAGCGCTCGGCAGAATTTTCACTCCGAGCGTACGGTGCTCGTTCTGAGTGATATAGTCGAGTATCATCTCGTCAGACGCGGCGATGCCGACTATCGGAAGGGAAACGACCGCTCCGAATCCGCCCGACGCCGCAGAAGCTCCGAGTGTTTCGAAGGATTCGCGGTTTCGGTTTCCCGGCTCGCATATGTCGCATCTCATATCGACGAAGGCAGGGCAAACGATCTGACCGTGAAGATTTACGGTTTGGAGCATAATATCTGCGCCCGAGGGCAGATCAATATTTTCTCCGATGGCGATTATCTCGCTCGGCTCGTCCTTGCTTTTTTGACGGATAAGAATGTCGGAGTCAGTAAACGACGAGCTCTCAATATCCGCTATACGTGCATTTTTAAGAAGAAGGTAACGCTTCATCGCTTAAAGCTCCTTTCGCGTGTTATTTGCAGGATACTGAAATTATTTCTCGCAGAATTTCTCGATAGCTTCGGATGCCTTTTCAAGATAATCGTTCTCCATAAGCTCGAGCGCACCCTTGTCGCAAAGAGCCGCAAGACGGTGGTCGATCGGTATCTTGGCAAGCACGGGAAGTCCGTATTTCTCGGCTACCGCGTCGATATGGCTCTCGCCGAAGGGATAAAGCTTCTTGCCGCAGTCGGGGCATTCCATATAACTCATATTTTCAATAAGTCCGATGATCGGAATTTTCATCATCTCAGCCATTTCGACCGCTTTTGCAACGATCATCGAAACGAGCTCCTGCGGAGAAGCGACGATAACGATACCCGCTACGGGAAGCGACTGGAATACTGTGAGCGGTACGTCGCCCGTTCCGGGGGGCATATCCACGTACATATAGTCTACGTCGCCCCAGCAAACGTCTGTCCAGAACTGCTTTACGGTTCCTGCAATTACAGGACCTCTCCATACGACGGGAGCGGTTTCACTGTCGAGAAGAAGATTTATACTCATCACTCTTATTCCGGTTTTGGATTGGAGAGGGAACATTCCGTATTCGCAACCCGTGACCTCACCCTTTACTCCGAATATCTTGGGAATAGAGGGCCCCGTGATGTCAGCGTCGAGAATAGCGGTCGTGTTTCCGCGTCTTGAACTCATAACCGAGAGCATCGAGGAAACGAGAGATTTTCCTACGCCGCCCTTGCCGCTGACTACCGCGATAACCTTTTTTACGTTGCTGAGCTGATTTTGTGCCTCAACAAGACTTGCGGGATCCTTCTTTGAAGGACAGTTTGCGCCGCAGGTCGAGCAGTCGTGTGTGCAGTTTTCCTGATTTACGTTGTTTTCTTTGTTGTCTGCCATTTTGTATTTCCTTTCTCATTTATGACAAAGTATTTATATTATAAGTATATCACTAAAAAAATATATTTCAAGTGTTAAAGAAAAATTTAACAAACAGGAAAAAAGTATAGACATTTTTGAAGTTTTGTTATATAATATACACAAATGATAAACTAAGGTATTAAAACGCCGTACGGTTTTGGAGGTACATATGAAAATTAAGGAAATGGCAGAGCTTCTTGACGCGGAGGTTCTCTGTGGCGAGGATATGCTTGAAAGGGACGTAAAATCGGCATTTGCCTGCGATATGATGAGTGACGTGCTCGCGTTCGTAAAAGAGCAGGGTGTACTGCTCACAGGTCTTTGCAATCCTCAGGTTGTACGTACTGTGCAGATGATGGATATGATATGCATTATATTTGTCAGAGGAAAAAGACCGCCCAAGGAGGTTATAGATATGGCGCGCGAGGAGGGAATCGCGCTTCTTGCAACGAGCGAGAGAATGTACGGCGCCTGCGGAAAGCTGTACGAGCGTGGACTTTCGGGAGGAAGTGTTGCAAATGTGTGACTTCGTACGACTCAGCTACGACATAGACGGCGAGAATTTCACCTCTGCCGGTGAGGCTTCGACGATGGTCAAGCGCAGTCTCAGACAGATGGGCTTTACTCCTGAGATAATAAGAAAGGTTTCTGTTTCGATGTACGAGGGCGAGATCAATATGGTCATACATGCCAAGGGCGGAAAGGCAACGGTCGATATTTACGAGGATAAAATAGTCATAGTCCTTGCCGACGAGGGACCGGGTATTCCCGATGTTTCCCTCGCTATGCAGGCGGGATATTCGACCGCACCCGAAAATATCCGCTCGCTCGGATTTGGTGCGGGTATGGGACTTCCCAATATGAAAAAATACACCGACGAGATGCAGATAGATACTGTGATCGGAAAGGGTACTACGGTAACGATGACGGTCTACGTCTGATCTCCTTTTAATCAATGAAAGGAGCAAAGAGCTTGAAGGAAAATACATACAAAAATGAAAATATAAGCCATTCGGTAATGCTTGATATAAGCAAATGCAAGGGTTGCACCAACTGTATAAAGCGTTGTCCGACAGAGGCAATACGCGTAAGAGATAATCATGCGCAGATAGAAAATCAGCTTTGTATAGACTGCGGAGAATGTATCAGAACTTGTCCTTACAAGGCGAAAAAGGCGATATACGATAAGTTTGAGGACTTTTCGGATTGCAAATATAAAATAGCACTCCCTGCGCCCGCGCTTTACGGGCAGTTTGACGAGCTTACCGATATGGACTATCTTCTGACCGCGCTCGTCGAATGCGGCTTTGACGAGGTGTTTGAGGTCGCGAGAGCCGCAGAGATAGCATCGGAGTATACAAGAAAATTCCTCGAAGAAAAAGAGGATTTCCCAAGACCGGTCATATCCTCTGCCTGCCCGGTTGTGGCAAGGCTTATCGGTATTAGGTATCCGCTTCTTAAAGATCAGATACTTCCGATATTCGCGCCGATAGAGATCGCGGCGAGAATGGCTAAAAAAGAGGCACTGGCAAGACACCCCGAGCTTTCGGAAAAGGATATATGCGTTCTCTTTATATCCCCTTGTCCCGCAAAGGTGAGCTATGTTAAAAGTCCGCTCGGTACGAGTAAAAGCGCGGTTGACGGCGCTCTCTCAATAAGCGATTTTTATTTCAGGCTTCGCGCAAAAATAAGCTCTATCGAGGAGCCGTACGTTGATTCGAAATCCGGCATTATCGGTATCAGCTGGGCAAGCACGGGCGGAGAGGCAAAGGCTCTCTTTAACGAAAAATATCTCGCCGCGGACGGCATTGAAAACGTAATAAAGGTGCTTGACGAGATCGATAACGGCAATATAAGAAACGTTGAATTCGTCGAGCTCAACGCGTGCAGCGGAGGTTGTGTCGGAGGAGTTCTCAATATCGAAAATCCTTATATAGCGAAGGCAAGACTGCAAACGCTCAAACGCTATCTGCCGGTTTCTATGAACAGGGATATAGATGGCGACGAAAACTACTACTGGGAAGAAGAACTGACTTACGAAGGAGTTTCTACGCTTTCGGACGACAGAAAAGAAGCCATGCGGAAGATGCGCGATATTGAGGAGATAGCGTCAAGCCTTCCGCAGATAGACTGCGGCTCATGCGGAGCACCCACCTGCCGCGCTCTTGCGGAGGATATTGTAAAGGGAAGGGCAAGAATCGAAAACTGCGTTATCGTAATGAAAAACCGACTTGCCGAGTTCTGTCGCAGACATAGCGAGATAGATCCCGATGAGCTCGGATTTCCCGAAACGTTCGGAGAAACCACTCCCGATGATATTAAAAAACAGTGAGGAAGATCATATGACGGTTAAGGAATTTTCAGAGAAGCTCTCGCTTAAAGCTCTGTGTGAAAGCGATGCTTCGAGAAACGTTGACGGTTGTTATGCGGGCGACCTGCTCAGTTGGGTTATGGGACGCGCCGAGGCGGATAACGTCTGGGTGACGATAATGACCAACGTAAATATAGTTGCGGTCGCTTGCCTTACCGACGTCAGCTGTATAGTTATTGCCGAAAACGCCGAGATAGAAGGCGACGTTATTGAAAAAGCGCGCGAAAAGGGAATAAATCTCTATACGAGCAAAAAGACGGTCTATGAGCTTTGCGCGGAAATATCGCGGGTTGTATAGTCCTTTTTAGTAAAGTTTTTGGAGGGTTCTTAGGGAACCTTTTTACAAAAAGGTTCCCTAAGCTAAAAAATGATTTATTACGATTTTCATATACATTCGTGTCTGTCGCCCTGCGCGGACGACGATATGACACCGCATAATATCGCGGGGATGGGGTATCTGAAAGGTCTTGGTGCGATGGCACTTACCGATCATAATACCTGCAAGAACTGTCCCGCTTTTTTTGCAGCGTGTGAAAGATTCGGTATCGTTCCGATAGCGGGAATGGAGCTTTCCACATCGGAGGATATTCATATCGTCTGCCTTTTTCCTTCGCTCGAAGCCGCACTTGCCTTTGACAGTGTACTCGACTCTCACAGAGCGCCGATAGAAAACCGTCCCGACAGATTCGGAAATCAGATAATAATGAACGAAAACGACGAGGCAGTCGGAACCTTCGATAAGCTTCTTATCGCGGCGACCGATCTCTGGCTCGGAGAAGCCGTCGATCTTGCAAGGTCGTACGGTGCGGCGGTGTATCCCGCTCATATCGACAGAGAAGCAAACGGCATTATTACTATGCTCGGAGATTTTCCTGCCGATTACGGCTTTGGTTGCATGGAGCTAAGGAATAGAGAAAATTATGATAAATATACAGAGATGTTTCCTCACATAAAGGATAACAGAGTCCTCGTTTGCTCGGACGCGCACGCTCTCGGAAGCATATCGGAGGCGGAAAATGCGCTCGAAATCGATACATCTATTACCGAAATTGACAAAATACGGACAGAAATACTTTCATATATATCAAAAAGTTAAAAAAATAACAAACTTTGAGTTTTTTTGATAAAAAACTATTGAAAAATCAAAACGAAAGTAGTATAATGATAGTTGTGATTTTAAATAAGTTCAGAAGGAGTTTTCCAAAATGAAAAAACCAACAACAACAGTTAAGTTTCAAGGAACCCCTGAGCAGGAGAAGCAGCTTCTCGCGGTTATAGAAAAGCATCGCGATATTCCCGGCGCACTGATGCCCGTGCTTCAAGAAGCTCAGGAAATCTACGGATACCTTCCTATCGAGGTTCAGAAGATCATCGCCAAAGGCCTTGACGTTTCCTACGAAGAGGTTTACGGAGTTGCGACCTTCTATTCGCAGTTTGCACTCAACCCCAAGGGTGAGGTTGCTATCGCGGTTTGCCTCGGTACGGCTTGCTACGTTAAGGGAAGCGCAAAGCTTGTAGAAAAGATCACCGAGATAATCGGTGTTGAGGCAGGCTCGACCTCTGCTGACGGTAAGTATTCGGTAGAAGCTACCAGATGCATCGGCGCGTGCGGACTTGCTCCCGTTCTCACAATCAATAACGAGGTTTACGGACGCCTTGTTCCCGCAGATATGCCCGGAATTCTTGAAAAGTATATGTAATTTCAGTTACTTATGAAAGAACTTTCGCTTAATATACTCGATATTGCGAAAAACTCTACCGCCGCAGGAGCGACCGAGATCACTATCTCGCTCGTGACGGATGAGGACAAAATGCTCACGATGACTATTTCGGATAACGGATGCGGAATGGACGAGGAAACACTGAAAAGAGTTTCCGATCCGTTCTATACCACCCGAAAGACGAGAAAGGTCGGAATGGGAATACCGCTTCTTCGCCTTGCCGCAGAGCAGACCGGCGGAGGAGTGGAGATAAGCTCCACAAGGGACGAAAAGCTTCACGGTACGACGGTGAAAGCCACCTTCAATACCGCGCATATAGATTTCGCTCCGATAGGGGACGTGATTTCGAGTATATGTGTTCTGATTTCCGGAAATCCGGACGTAGATTTCGTTTTCCTCGACGAAACTCCCGAAAGATGCGTAAGGCTTGATACGAAAGAGCTTCGCGCGGTGCTCGGCGACGTTTCGCTCGCAGAATACGAGGTCATAAGCTGGATAAGGAAATATCTAAGCTCTCAATACGAAAATAATTAAAAGTAATATACGGAGGAACAGATATGATATCTCTTGAAGAACTTGCTGCTATAAGAGAAAAAATGAAGGACAAGGTCGTTATTCGCGACGGAGTTGCCGCTACGAGAGTCGTAGTAGGAATGGCAACCTGCGGTATCGCCGCAGGCGCAAGACCGGTTCTTAATGCACTCGTTGACGGAGTTGCAAAGGAAGGTCTTAATGATAAAGTGACCGTTTCGCAGACCGGTTGTGTAGGTCTTTGCCAGTACGAGCCTATCGTAGAGGTTTACGAAGGCGGAAAAGAAAAGGTAACCTACGTTAAGGTTGATGCCGAGAAGGCAGAGAAGATCATTAAGGATCACCTCATCGGCGGTAAGGTAGTCACCGAATATACTATCGGCGCTAAGGCGTAATTAAGTAAGACAGAAAGGAATATAAACAGATGATACGTTCACATGTACTTGTTTGCGGCGGAACAGGCTGTACTTCTTCGGGAAGTGGCAAGGTTATCGAGGCTCTCAATACCGAAATTGCCGCAAAAGGACTTGCAGATGAAATAAAGGTCGTTCAGACCGGTTGCTTCGGACTTTGCGCTCTTGGTCCCATTATGATAGTTTACCCCGAGGGAACCTTCTATCACAGTGTAAAGGCAGAGGATATTGCAGAGATCGTTGAGGAGCACTTCCTCAAAGGCCGTCCGGTAGCAAGACTCGTATATCACGAGAAGGAAGCGGATGCGGCTGTTGCAACCTCGCTCAGCGATACCGCGTTCTATAAGAAGCAGAAGAGAGTTGCACTCCGTAACTGCGGAGTTATCAACCCTGAAAATATTGATGAGTACATAGCAGTTGACGGATACAGAGCACTTGGTCAGTGTCTTACCGAGATGACTCCCGACGACGTTATTCAGACCATCCTCGATTCCGGTCTCCGC
>JAZOSN010000013.1:0-44802 GCA_045657105.1 Eubacteriales bacterium | reverse complement strand
AAAACAGACGTTGAAACACTGACACCGATAGAGGCGCTCAATTTCGTCTGGGAGCTTAAAAAGATGCTCTGATAAGAAAGGCTAAGAAAGCAGAAAGGATTTGTCATAATGGGAATAATAAATCAACTTGATTTTCAGGTGGCAAATCTTATTGCCGCCGGTGAGGTCGTTGACCGCCCTGCGTCTGCGGTCAAGGAGCTTGTTGAAAACTCGATAGATGCGGGAGCAAGTGAGATAATCGTCGAGATAAAGCACGGAGGCATCACGTTTATCCGTGTTACCGATAACGGCTCGGGCATATCCCGCGAGGATCTGCCGATCGCACTCAAACGTCACGCGACGAGTAAAATATCCAAGGCGTCCGACCTTGATTCGATAATGACTCTCGGATTTCGCGGAGAGGCGCTTGCGGCTATAAGCTCGGTGTCCAAGGTCAAAATAATGACAAAAAGACCGCAGGACGAGATGGGAACGGTGCTTGTTTCCGAGTTTGGCAAAGTGAGCGATATTTCGGATAGCGGCGGACGAAACGGCACCACGATAATTATCGAGGAGCTGTTTGCCAACGTCCCTGCACGTCGAAAATTCCTCAAAAGAGATGCAACTGAGGCGATGGCGATAGCCGCCGCGGTTGAAAAGCAGGCGCTATCGCGACCTGATATTGCGATAAGTCTTATATCAGACTCGGTTCAGAAGTTCAGAACGCCGGGTGACGGTAAGATAATGAGCGTTCTGCGCGCGATCTTCGGTAAAGATTTCACCTCGAAGCTCACCGATGTTCATTCGATGACCGAGGGAGTAGAGGTGAACGGATATATCGGACTGCCCGAAAACGTCCGTCCGAACCGAAATTTCCAGATATTTTTCATAAACGGAAGATATATAAGGAGCAGAACGGTATCGGCGGCACTCGAACAGGCCTTTGACTCTTATCTCGAAAGCTCGAAATTCCCCTGCGCAGTACTTTATATTTACATACACCCTGCTTTCGTTGACGTGAACGTGCACCCGACAAAGCTTGAAGTGAAATTTTCAAACGAACGCTCGATATTCGATGCGGTCTACTGCGCGGTAAAGAACGCGCTTGCAAATCATAGGGTGGATCCTGAAATTGACGTTCAACTTCAACCAAAGCACGTAACGAGTGAAAAATACAACGCGGTCAACGCCTTCGTTCCCATTTACGACAGAATAGCAAATGAGGGCAGACCAAAGACCGAGCAACAAAGCGTTTTCGGAGCGATCGACGAGGCTACGGTAAATCGTGAAAAATCCGAAACAAGGGACTTTTATCCCGAAAATGCAGAGCCCGAAAAGCAGGAAATTCAGTCGCAGACGCCTTCGCGCGGCTTCCTTGATATTTCTTTCGGCGCAACGGAGAATTTTTCTCTTCCCAAGGAGGCTTTGACAGAAAAAGAAGCAACATCTCAGAGCGTTTTTGAAAATAGGTCCGAAGGTGAAGAGGAGAAAAAATACCTTTTCAGTCTTTCGGATATGACCGACTCTCAGGTGACAAAACCGACGAGCGAGAAGAAATACAAGATCCTCGGAACTGCATTTAACGCCTATATTTTCGTTGAAAACGAGGGAAAGGTGCTCGTTATTGATAAGCACGCGGCTCACGAGAGAATACTCTTCGAGGATATGCGAAAGATACTGCACAGCAGTCAGGGGCACTCACAGATGCTTCTTCTTCCGCAGGAGCTCTCTCTCGGAAGCGAGGAGATCGGTGCCATTATCGAATATTCAGATGAAATTAAGGCGTTCGGCTTTGATTTCGAGGTGGACGAGGTCGGAAAAACTCTTTCGGTAAGTCGTATTCCCTCGATAATATCTGCGTCCGACGTCAGTGATATGCTCGTAACTATTGCAGGCCAGATAGCATCGGGAACGGGTAACGAGAGCGTAACGCGCGATATAATTTTCGAAAAAGCGCTCTATCAGGCGTCCTGTAAGGCTGCTATGAAGGCGGGTATCGTTGATAATTTTGCCAACACCGCTTGGATAGTCGATCGCCTTTTTGAGATCCCCGATATAAAATACTGTCCTCACGGACGTCCCTGCACCTTTGAGCTTTCAGAGGGCGAGCTTGAACGCCGCTTTAAGAGAACATAAAATAAATTGCATCAAATCTCTTGACAAAATAGTACTTTGGGCGTATAATAAGTACAAGATTTCCGTAAAATGCGGAAAACATAAGGACAAACACGCGAAAACAACCTCGTCCCCAGAGAGCCGTCGGAAGCTGAAAAGACGGCGTCGTGATCTTCGCGCTACCACCTTGTGCGGAAAATAAAATATTTCAAGAGTTAAAGCTCGGGTGGAACCGTGCGGAAAATGTTATCCACACCCCGAACACGTTTTGTGTTCGGGGTTTATTTTTTTACCGAAAACAGGGCTCCCTCCGAGAGGGAGCTGTCAAAACTTGTTTTGACTGAGGGAGAGTGCGAAACTATAACATTACTTCGAAACTCAAAGCCTCGTGTACTCCTTCCGTCGCGGCTACGCCGCGCCACCTTTCTCCCGGAGGAAGGCATAAGATCTTCGGTGTAAATACATAGTAATCTTAAAATTAAAACAACAAAAGACCACATAAAAGGAGAAAAAAGATGAAATTCAAGATTTTAGACAAAGAGATCGAGTTCGATGCTCCCGTAAGCGTCTACGAAGCACTCAGAGCCGCAGAGGCATCAAATAATAAGCTGCTTGGCGCTAAGGTAAACGGCGAGGTGCGCGAGCTTACCTCGATGCTTGACAGTGATGCAGAGATCATTCCGCTCACCTTCGAGGACGACGAGGGAAAGGCTATGTTCCGTCATACCGCTTCGCACGTTATGGCGCAGGCAGTAAAAAGACTTTTTCCGAACGTCAAGCTGACGATCGGTCCTTCGGTTGACGACGGATTTTACTATGACTTCGATAGCGAGGTGCCCTTTACTCAGGAAATGCTCACTCAGATCGAAGGCGAGATGAAGAAGATCGTCAAGGAAAATATCAAGCTCGAAAGATTTTTGCTTTCCAGAGATGAGGCTATAAAGCTTATGGAGGAGAGAAATGAGCCCTATAAGGTTCTTCTTATTGCAAGAATTCCCGAGGGAGAGGACATTTCCTTCTACCGTCAGGGCGAGTTCGTTGACCTTTGTGCAGGACCTCACCTTTTCAGTACGGGTGCGATCAAGGCGTTTAAGCTCACTCAGTGCACCGGCGCATACTGGGAAGGCAAGTCGGAAAACAAGATGCTCCAAAGAGTTTACGGCGTAGCATATCCCAACAAGACCGAGATGGAGGAATATCTTGCTCGCGTTGAGGAGGCAAAGAAGCGCGACCACAATAAGCTCGGAAGAGAGCTTGAGCTCTTCACGACCTCCGATCTTATCGGGCAGGGACTTCCGATAATGCTACCCAAAGGCGCAAGAATGATACAGACCCTTCAAAGATTCGTTGAGGACGAGGAGCAAAAGCGCGGCTGGCTTCTCACCAAGACGCCCTATATGGCAAAGTCGGATCTTTATAAGGTCTCGGGACACTGGGATCATTACCGCGACGGAATGTTTGTAATGGGCGATCCCGAGGACAAGGAGTGTATGGCACTTCGTCCTATGACCTGCCCCTTCCAGTATCAGGCATATCTGAATAAGGGAAGATCCTACCGCGACCTTCCGCTGCGCTATAACGAAACCTCAACTCTTTTCAGAAATGAGGCTTCGGGTGAGATGCACGGTCTTATCCGCGTACGTCAGTTCACTATCTCCGAGGGACACCTTATGTGTACTCCCGAGCAGCTCGAGGACGAGTTCAGAGGTTGTCTTGAGCTTGCAATCTATATGCTCAAAACGCTCGGACTTTACGAGGACGTTTCCTACCGCTTCTCGCAGTGGGATCCCGATGACAGAGAAAAGTATATCGGAACTTCCGAGCAGTGGGACGAGGCACAGGGTATTATGAAGAAGATACTCGACCACCTCGAAATACCGTACAAGGTGGGTGTTGGCGAGGCAGCGTTCTACGGACCTAAGCTCGACATTCAGATAAAGAACGTTCACGGTAAGGAAGATACTCTTATCACCATTCAGATCGACCAGATGCTCGCCGAGAAATTCGGTATGGAGTACGTTGACCGCGACGGCGTAAAGAAAAATCCTTATATTATTCACCGTACCTCGATCGGTTGCTACGAGAGAACGCTTGCTCTTCTTATCGAGAAATATGCAGGAGCATTCCCGCTCTGGCTCGCTCCCGTTCAGGTTAAGGTCCTTCCCATCGGTATCGAGCAGCACGAGGCGGCAGAGGCTATCTACGACAGACTCACCTCGCTCGGTATGCGCGTTGAGATTGATGAGAGAAACGAGAAGATCGGATACAAGATCCGCGAAGCTCAGCTTGCAAAGATCCCTTATATGCTCGTGATCGGAGCAAAAGAGGTCGAAGAGGGAACTGTTGCAGTCCGTTCGCGCAAGGCTCTCGATATGGGTGCTATGCCTGTTGACGAATTTGTAAGCATGGCTCTCGAAGAGATCAGAACCAAGGCAAGATAAAGCAAAAATAAAACCGCCCGTACGGGCGGTTTTTTAGTTTGCGGGGTAAGGATAATATCCCGGGAAACGGTAATACAGAAGCTTGTCGTAATTTACGTAGTATTTGTAATATCCGCCGACGAAATGTTGAACGTCGTCTATTCTGACTCTGAACTCGTCGTGACGGACGAAGAAAGCACCGCTTATCAGCTGGGGCTCCTTCATATACATAATAATTTCGGGATAGGCGTAAGAATTCAGCATATAGTCGGCGCGCTTATATATCGTGTTTATAAGAGCGTTTATATCGAAGCTTTCAAGTCCGCTTGCGTCTGCACCGCTTTGAACCATACGGTCGTATAGCTCAAAGGTGGACATCAGAAGCTCCATATAGGTATGGTACGCGGTTTTTTGATTATATATCACACTCAGACTTTTCGAGGCGTTTTCAAGGGCAAAATTGAAGTATTTTTCCTTGGGAGAGTACATCGTCACCTCGTTTAGCGCATACGCAACCCAGTGGTCGCGGTACTGTGTATAATCCTCGCGAATGAACATATTTACCGCTTTTTCCGCGCCGTCGAGATATTTTTGCTCTTTTGTGAGCGAATATGCACGGGCAAGAGCAAAGGTCGCTTCGCCGTCGTAATAAACGGTTCTGTACTCTGCTTTTTCTTTGAAATTTGCATGCCAGACGTGGTAATACGAGCCGTCGGAATTCTGCATTTTAAGAATTCCGTTGGCAAGCTTTTCAACCTTGTCCGAGTAGAGATGGAAATACGGATCGTCACTGCCGAACTCGTTTATATATTCGGTAAGCGCGACTATTGCGATGGCGTTTCCGCCAAGCTTTATCTCAGAGGATTTTCGCTCGACTATAAACGCGGTGTTCTCGTCCATTTCCTTGTAAAACCCGTTATTTTTGCCGTCATACTCGGCAAGCATATAGTTTATGGCGAGTCTGATCTTATCGGGAAGGGAATCGTTGCCGTTTATCTTATACTGGCAGATCATACTCCATATCGTACCCGCGTGGCGGAGAATATTGTAGTCCGCGATCTCTGTGTTTGACGTTGGATAGTATCCGTAGATAAAGCGTCCCTTTTCATCAAGAAGACTCACCAGAAAAGCAGATGCCGAGGATACCATTTCAAGAGTGGTGTTCGCGTCGGGAGTTTCCGAAACGCGCCGTCCGTAGTTCAGAGAGTCGGTATAAAGCTCGTGGATCTCTCCGTTTTCATCGGCAAAATATCCCTCGCAGGTGAATGCGATAAGGCTTTTCGGATATTCCTTTATGCGAGTCTTGCGCCCTGCCGACTTGAAATAATCGTTAAGCGAGTCGATAACGAGAACGTTTTTCTCAACGTCTATTATATTATTTGAAAGAAGCTCGCCTTCGAGAATGAAATTCTCAAAGCTTTTGTCAAATGCGAGTCCTTTTCTATACATCAGATTGTAGTTTTTCGAATAATTTTTCGATAGCTCCTGCGCGCTTACGTGAGAGGCGAGCGAGAGAGCCTCGGCTTTAAGCCAGAGGGCGGCGTAGTTTTTTTCACTTACGAACTTGCGAAGAGAGGACTCCGCCTTTTGCCAAGCACCGTCGAGCGTGTTAGCCGAGCCGACGAAAACGTGCGCCTGATCGATAGAGTTGCTGACCGAAATGAAGACCGCGTAAACTCCTTCGAAAGCCCGAACGTCGTTGTCCGAATATATCTTTCGTTTCAAAAGACCGACCTTTTTGTCAAAGAGAGTTGCATACTGCTCGTCGGGTAGATCGGGAACTTTGGAGTCCGACCTGCCGTCCTTCATAAAAACGACGGACAGTACCGCAAGTGCGATCATAACCAAAATAAGCAGAAATATTGCAATGGTACTTGATTTACGGGTGTTTTTCATTGATTTTTAGTCCTTTGTCGCTTAGTCGTCGTTTGTGAAGAAGTACTCGGGGCTTACCTTCTGATCGATCACGTGCGAAACACTCGGCAGACCGTCGCCGGTCAGTACGAGCTTTCCGCTTTCGGTAATAACTGCTATCGACGCGTTTCCTGCATCGACGTAGGATACCTTTTCTCCGAAGACGAGGCTTCCGTAGCTTCCGCCTACGACTCCGCCACAGGCAACGACCGTTCCGTCGCTGAGCAGAGCCACCGTGTGACTGCTTCCTGCCGAGATCATTGCAACGTTACTCCAAGAGGACACGTCGCATCTTCCGAGCGAGTGGCTTCCTGCGGCAACGACCGTTCCGTCAGAGGTCAGGCCGACACTGTGAAGTGCGCCTGCTGAGATCATGGTTATCTTCTCCCAAGAGGAGGTATTGCACTGCGAGGAGCTGTTCATTCCGACGGCTCTTACAGTTCCGTCGCTAAGCAGTGCGAGAGTGTGGTAGTCGCCTGCCGCGATCATTATAACGTCCGAAAGATCGGAAAGGGAACACTGGTTGAAATCGCGATTTCCGACCGCTCTTATAGTTCCGTCCTCAAAAAGTGCGACGGTATGATACTGACCGACCTCGATAGCAACGACCTTTTTCCAGAGAGAAACGTCACACTGCTCAAATGAGTTGTCACCAAAGGCAACGACGCTTCCGTCCGAAAGTAGAATTACGGTATGGTGAGCGCTCGTTTTAACGGATACAGCGCGTAGTCCTGACGGCGGAGTGTAGGTCTTGCCTGCGCCGTAAAGCACCTTTCCTGCGGTATTTATAACGGCAACCTGCTTGTCCAGAGATACCGAGTTTGCATATATCGACTGTTTTCTTTCAAAGGAAAGATAGTCAAAGAACTCGCCGAGCCTTTCGCGGAGCTGGGAGTCAGAAAGCTTTGCGGCAATAGCGCGCATAAGCGTTTCCTCGTTTACAAACGCGGAAAATTCAAGAGCCTTTTCGACGTCGTTTTGCTCGATGTAATAGTAAGCCGCCTCTCGCGCGAGATCCTTTGTCGCGTTTTCTGCATTCGAAAGACGCGCAAATTCAAGCGCCTGCTTGTACTCGCGGACCGAGCTGAGATGCGCTACTGCGGCAGTTATTACCTCTTCCTTCTTGGCATCGAGATTTGCCGAGATAGCAACCTCTATTGCCTCCGAGAATTTCTTTTGATTTACGAGATGATCTATCTCGAAAATATATACCGCATTTATTTTTTGCGGATTTTGAAGAAGCTGAGCGTATTCGAGAGCTTTGTCAAATATCGCGTTGTTGATGTAGTACGCGTATCCTGCGTTCAGAACGCTTTGTGTCGAGGCGAGCGGATCGGTGGCAGTCTTTGCAAATTCTCTTGCCTTGTCGTAATCGTCCGCGTCTGAGTAATATTCTACTGCCTGCTCGGAGATCGAGCTTACACGAGATGCAAATGCGCTCTCGCTTTGTGCGAGCGCGAGAGCCGCAGTGAAATCCTTTGCGGCAATAAGCGCTTCAAGGCGCTCGGTCTTTTCCTCGATCGTTTCTTCCTTTTGCTCGTTGCCTGTTGAGCCGCCGAGATCGGGACCGCTCGGGCGTCCGCCGTATCTGCCGTCAGAAAGGAAAAATACGAGCAGGAGCGCAAGAACGAGAGCGAGTATAAACGTGGTGACCGAGAAAAGCGCGATAAGTAAATGCATACGCTTTCTGCCGTCGCCCTTCTCACTGCTCTTTCGTGCGGGCTTTACCAGATTTGTGAAAAATCCGAATAGTTCGCTTCTCTCTGCCGAGCATTTCGGACAACTCGAAGAGTCGGTTATCTCTCCGCATGTGCATCGCCATACGAGCGATGTAAGCTCCTCGGGATAATAAAGAGCGTCCTCGCTTATCTTGTCGCAGACGTCGTATATCTCTTCATCGGTCATACCTGCGGTAAGCAGGATCGGCTCTTCGGGCTCGTCAAAGAAGTCCGAGCGCACGAAATCGGTAACTACGAGCGAGGTTGTACG
The DNA here is from genome assembly GCA_045657105.1 of Eubacteriales bacterium. Taxonomy (GTDB): domain Bacteria; phylum Bacillota; class Clostridia; order Oscillospirales; family CAG-272; genus SIG672. The sequence continues at coordinate 36,385 of JAZOSN010000013.1, read as the reverse complement.
TATGCAACCGATATAAACGTCGAAATCTGCCACTATATCGGGAGAAAGATCTATTTTAGTCTTAATTCCGACTGCGGCGTCGGGAGCGATACCGCTATCGGGGAATTTCAGAGTTTTAGAAACTATCTCGCGTCCGCCCGAAACGATGAGATTTCCGCTTTTGTCAAAGCAGCGTATAACAAGACCTGCCGATTCGACGTAAACCGGATCATCTGCGGTAGATACGTTTTTTATTATTATGTTGAGCATGAGTGCGCCGCTCGCATCAATAAAAAGCTCCGAGCTGTCAAATGCAAGGGGAGAGCGGAGCGCGCTTCTTTTGCCGTGACGGCAAATTACCTTGTTTTTGTTCTTCGCCATTGTGTGAAGTCCTTTCAAAAAACTTGCAAAGGCTTATTCCCAGACGGAATAAATGAGGGACGACTCGCCGTGGTCGCTTGACATATACGACTCGTGATCCGCGTCGTAGAAGCAGTCGGACTCGGCATCTCTGATGAGTGAAAAGTCCGCAAGAAGCTTTGTAAGCTTGCTTGCTACGCTTGATGCGGTGTTCTCTTCGTCGTAAAGAGGGATCTTTTCTGAAATGCTCTCGCCGTCTTTAAGGACCGACAGAGTGAGCACGCAACCCTTGGAGTGAGAACAGAGAGCGCAACATCTTTCAGATGAAGCCTCAGAGGCAGGAATATACGCCTTGTCCACACAGACGGTATATCCGTGCGTTTTCTTTATTTCACTCGCCGCTCTGAAAAGCTTTGTAGCTGTATCGTACTGAATAAGCACAGGCTCGTCCGAGTCGCATATAACGTCGGCACCGAATATCAGAATATATTTTCGAAGATCGACGAGATTTGAGATCTGTCCGCTCGTATTCCACTCGTAAGGGATCTCGGCAAAGAATTTTGCATCTTTGCTTACGAGATTTTTTGACTCGCAGTAGCCGAGCATAGCACCGTTTTTGTTGTAGATGCACATAATATTGTCGTCTACCTTCTCTGCAAAAACGACGTCGCCGAATTTTTTGGTATCGACAGGATTTCCGCCGAGAGAGGTGTTCTTGTAGTACCTCATAGTCTGAACACAGACCTTCATTTCAACCCGCTTGGAGCTTTTTTGGGTAAGGGCGGAAACCTCGGGAAGGGTGCTTTTCGAAGAGCTCAAATAAGCGTTTGCAAACGCTATCGAGGACGCCGCGAAAGAGATTATTATTAAAAGAGAAACTATTGAAATCAGAAAAGTATTGAAGGCTTTTCTTTTCATACAAAACTCCTTATGTCTAGATATAATTATATAATTATAATATAACTATAATGCCGTTTTGTCAAGCGTTTGCGAGAGAGTTTACAATATTTTTTAAAATAACCTGAAAAATATGGAATTTAATAGAAAATAATGGGATCTTTTGTGCTTATAAAAATGAAACTCCCGCAAAATGCCACTTTGACACGTTGTGGGAGTTTTGTAATTATAAGAGCTTTTCCATCGTAATTTTAAGAGGAGTAAGACCGCATTTTTCGTAGAAGCTCATCTGGCTCTCGTTAAGACACCGGACGTTGATCGTAATGGCGTTGCAGCTACGCTCCCTTAATCTTCGATGCTTTTGAGAAGCATCGGGAAATCTTCCTTACGGATATTAAAGAACTCCGTGTCGATCTTTTCAAAGGAAGCGAGCGAGATGAAATATCCGTCGAGCTCTCTTGATTTTATAAACGCCGAGGCTCCGCCGATGTGCGAGGTCGCGTTTTCTCCGTCGATAGAGAAGGATAGCATCGAGGTACGAAGCCCCTTGCCCGTGAGCTTGACGTAGCTCTCCTTTTTCGTCCATAGAGCGAGGAGCTCTTTTATGTCGCAAGGCGCCTTGTCGTATTTCGAGATCACCTTGCGCCGAAAAGAGCCTGCTATATAATAGTCGCTTTCAAGCACGTCAACGGCGATCGGGAATTTTGCGGCGACACAAACGGCAAGCGAGCCTGAATGTGATATGTTTATATAGGTATCCTCGGAGCTTTCGAGATAAGGCTTGCCCCACTCGTCGTAGCGATAAGCGGGCGGCGCGTAGGGAAGAGAAAAGCTGCGAAGGGCAAAGCAGAGCGCAAGCTCTGCGCCGAAGGATAGCTTTTTGTCGCTCATATGCGCGAGCCGTATTATTTTTTGCATACGCTGAGGGCTTATAAAATCCTTATAAGCATCAAGCATCTCGTAAAGATCTATGTTTTCGGTATTTACGAGAAAAACGCGAGCCTTTGGAAGGCTGTTTCGGTCGGTGGTTTTTTCGGGCATTTTTTCCTCTGAAATATTTATTTTCTCTGTAATAACAGTTTATCACACAAAAGATGCAAAAGCAATATTTTTTATTAAAAAATATAAAAAATTTCCCTCCGCGAGCGCGGAGGGAAGCAACGTACTTTTATCGAAAATTATTTTTCTTTGAGTTTTCCGTCGAGAAGCTCGTAATCGTGGCTCAGAGGTCTGTCCTCAAAGGTGTTTATTATAAGGAGATTTCCGGAGCTCTTGACGTCTTGTGAATTTATCTCGGCACAAATAACGCCGGTCAAAAGGTCGTTCGCACTAAATTCGTCGTTGCTGCCGTTTGCCGTTGCGACCGGACAAAGCTTTCCGTCTTTTTCAATAATTCCCGAAAGTGCGGTGTATTCATCGGACGAACAGTGTATAAACTCTGCTAAAATAAGAGCGCGGTCTTTAAAAAAATCATCCATATAAATCGATTTTATCTGCATCAGATCGTCGGGGTCAAATACGTCGAGCTCGCCCTGTGACCTTATGATGACGACAGGCGCGTCGAACGTAATACCTAAGTGGTCAAAATATCTCGCGTTTGAAAAGTCGATCGACTCGTAAAGCGGAGCGCCTTGACCGTTCTGCTCGGGATCGTTTTGGTCGGTATTATCGTTATTGTTAGCAGACGTATTACACGCGTAAAAGAGAAGCGTGAGTGTAAGAAGTAATGTTATTAGTTTTTTCATAGTATTGCCTCCTGCTTTCGCCATAGCAGGCGTTTCCTCCGCAAGTGCGGAGGGAATTTGTGTCAGTTAATGTTGATATACAGAGAATCTCCGGCGCTCATACTCGAAGCTTTGCTTACCGTGTGAACGTTTAAATAATATTTTCCGCTCGAATCCATAAAGAGTTTAGGCTCGCCGGATACTTCGTAACTGTCGCTTATCGTATCAAGCAGCGCCTTGTACGCCATTTCTATATCGGATTTCGATATGTCTTTTTCCGCGTTGTCGAAAAGATTCATCTGTAACGCATTTAAAGAAATCAACTCTCCCTTACGGTTGAAGCTTATCGTTATCGTTTCGTTGGTTCTGTATCCGTGAATATATCTCGTATAGGTTACGACAAACCCTTTTTTTAATTGGGTATCTATTTCAGACGTGCCGTGATGAACGTATTTTGTCACGGTATCTTCGCCGTATAGCTCTGATATAAGCCTGTCGGCAGACACTTTTGCCAGACTTTCGGTAAAATCTCCGTCCTCTACCGTACGGGCATCGCCGTACTTAATGTAAAATAACAGCTCTCCCGTGTTTTGCCTGAAACTCGCCTCCGCCCTGTTTTGATTGTCGCCCTCGGATTTATAAGAATCGTACAGACCGACGTGTTTTGACTTTCCTATCGGACTGCCCGATACGGAGGTCTTGTAGGATTTTATAAATTGCATAGTCAACGGTTTTCCGTTTAACGTGAGTTCTTTTTGCCTTGGCGCGTTTTCGTTGCTTACTTCGGTTTGATCGACGAAATCGAGATCTATTTTTGAATAATGTTCAAATCTGATATTATCTCCTACGCTATCCTTGAACGCGCCGACATTGGCTTCGGCACTCGTCGATGAAGCGCGGTATATGGTATATTCACGCGTGTTTGCGGAACAAGATGAAAGTAATAATATCAGCAAAATGCAAATAAGTTTTTTCATATTATTTCCTCCTAATACATATTTACTCCCACTACATTTACAAATATTGATTTCTATCTCCCTTAGAATATGCAGGAAAATAGTCTATTTCTTTGGTGTATTCGTTATTAGTGCCATTCTTAGTATAACGGATCGTTACCGAACCTATATTTTCTTCGGCATAGTTTAAGGCGTTCTCTATATTATTTCCGCTTTTTATTGACGACAAGAAAAACTCTAACCACCTATCTATATCATCTGTGTAGGTAGTTTCTGTAATACCGAGAACGAAATGTGCTCCTTTGTCGAATGTTGCTTTAACCAAATTATGACAGTCGCCTGCCCCAGTATAAAAGTTACTTCCTGTGTTACAACCAAGATATAATACACATCTTAAACTAGATAACTCGTTAGATTGACAAGACGAAATGAAGTGCTCGTTCCCCGATACAGATGCAACTATTGAAAAATGTGCAGCAATAGATCCGGTAATCTGTTCGTTGGTTGTAGTAAACACAATAGCCGCTGGGCTACCGTGACCATAGTATATAAATATATCATCGCTTTCTCGTAAACAGTTATATGCTCCTGCGGCGCTTGCATTTTGGTTTATATAGGTGTAATATCCCAAGTCTGAGAATGTTGACTCAAAAAGATCGTTGTTTTCCGTAGTATCGAATGTTTTAGTTATCTGTTCCACACCATAAAGATATGTATAGAGATTGTTGTAAAAGTCCGCCTCACGTCTTTGATTTCTAATAAACGACCAATAACAATCGGCATTTACCGTGTTAGAAACGTAGGTTTGCCCACTTGAATTTGAGGCGAGATACTGTTCTCCGTTAGATATAAGATACAGACCTTCGTATCCCGTATTATTCGACCGAGTTATGTTGAGCTTGGAAAACGGTACTACAAATGAGGAAAACAGGCACACAGAATCGTAATACATCGCGACACAGTAATTGTTGGGACGGTATGCGGTTGCTATATTATAAGAACCGCTGCTGCCTGACTCTTGTACTATCCAACGTTTTGTGCTTGAATTCGTTCGTGATGAAGTAATCAGCGGTGTACCGTGAGAATTTGACGAGCTTTGAAGAGAAAGAAGCAACCCGGAGTTTGCGCTCATTATATAATATTCTGCGCCGAGAACGATGCCTGTGGTATTAGAGTCAAGGGCGGTTACAAAAAAGCCTGAGGTTGATGCAAGTAGCATTATAACCACAAGAAAGAAAATACCTTTTTTATTTTACACATATTTACCTCCGTTTTAGTCTTTGTTCCTATTTAGTGTATGGATGGTACGCCGAATATGCCACCGGTATCACCTCCTGAAATATCTCTTGTCTATAAAGACAACTTTTATCTTGATTTATTACCGAAAATTTCTGAAAAATTTTAAGAAAATCAAAAAAGCACATAAGTCCCCGATAAATTCGGCTTACGTGCTTGAAACTGTTCTTTTGTTTTGATGTTTTTCAGCGGTATATAGCCGAAAACGGATTTTTTATACCTGTGTTATCATTATACCACACGCACAAGAAAATGTCAATATGTGAGGGTGTATAAATCTTACTGCGGTCATTTATGAGATTTGCATAATTCAATTGATACAAAACGAAAAGAAGGCTCGGTCATTCCGAGCCTTCTTTAAATAGCATCTTAACTGTGTCAGATAGCGTCGATATCCTTCTCGGTGAGAAGCTTTACTCCGTTCTGAGCGAGGATCTTTTCTGCTTTTTCGTTATCGTCCGCGCGGATAACCACACAGGCGTCCTTGGTCGAGGCGAGAACGAACGCGTAAAGATACTCGATATTTACGCCGTTTTCTCCAAGAATGGAAACTACCTTGGAAAGTCCGCCGGGAGTATCGTCAACCGATACCGCGATGACGGGATTTATCTTGGCGATGTAGCCTGCCTCGTAAAGAGTAACGATAAGCTCCTCGGAGTGCGAAGCGAGTATTCTGAGAATACCGTAATCTGCCGAGTCTGCGAGCGAAAGCGCGCGCATATCTATTTTGTTCTCCGCAAGGAGAGCGGTAAGCTTTGAAAGCTTTCCGGGTGTATTATCTACGAAGATCGAAATCTGCTTTACTGCCATTTTTCTGTTTCCTTTCTCGTTTTTATTTAGTCGTGGAGCTTTCTCTTGTCTACTATGCGGACTGCCTTGCCCTCACTTCTGGTGATCGACTTGGGAGCCACGAGATGTACCTTGGGCGTGATGCCGAGCATCGTGGTAATAGAAGAAGCAAGCTTTTTTTCGTGAGCGGTAATATCGCGCATCGTATCCGAGAACTGCTCGGGAGAGAGCTCGACGTTGATGTCAAGTGTGTCGGTGTGATTCTGGCGGTCAACGACGATCTGATAGTTGGGAGTATATCCCTCGTTGAGAAGAACGGTTTCGATCTGAGAGGGGAATACGTTTACTCCGCGGATTATCATCATATCGTCGCTTCTTCCCATCGGCTTGGACATCTTTACAAGAGTTCTTCCGCAGGAGCACTTTTTACGCGAGAGTACACAAATATCCTTGGTGCGGTAACGAAGCAGAGGAAAGGCTTCCTTGGTGATAGACGTGAATACGAGCTCACCCTTTTCGCCATCGGGAAGAACCTCGCCGGTTTCGGGATTGATTATCTCGGGAATGAAATTGTCCTCGTTTATGTGCATACCCGTCTGTTCCTGACATTCAAAGGCTACACCGGGGCCTGAGGTTTCGGTAAGACCGTAAATGTCGTACGCCTTGATTCCGAGCATAGCCTCGATCTCGCGGCGCATTTCATCGGTCCAGGGCTCTGCGCCGAATATTCCCACGCGGAGCTTGTTGTCCTCGGGCTTATAGCCCTTTTCTTTGAGGCTTTCGCCTATGTATGCGGCGTACGAGGGAGTGCAGCAGAGAATTGTCGCGCCAAGGTCCATCATGAACTGGATCTGACGGTCGGTGTTACCCGACGACATCGGAAGAGTCAGACAACCGACCTTGTGGCTTCCGCCGTTAAGTCCGGGACCGCCCGTGAAAAGTCCGTAGCCGTAGCAGACCTGACAAACGTCCTCGTTTGTGCCGCCGACTGCAACGATAGCTCTCGCACAGCAGTTTTCCCAGAGATCAATATCGTTTTGAGTGTAGAAGGCAACGACTCTTTTACCGGTCGTTCCCGAGGTGGACTGAATTCTCACACACTCAGAAAGAGGCTTTGCAAGCATTCCGTAGGGATATGCCTCGCGCAGATCGTCCTTGGTTATGAAGGGGAGCTTGTGAAGATCCTCGACGCCTTTAATATCGTCGGGAGTGACTCCCTTTTCGTCCATAAGATTTTTATAGTAGGGCACGTTTTCGTAGACGTGCTTTACCTGCTTTACAAGTCTTTCGGATTGCAGAGCGCGCATATCCGAAAGCTCCATGGTTTCGATTTCTTTATTCCAATATCTGTTCATTTTTTAATTTCCTTTTCTGATCTTGATTTGTTTTGTTATCCGAAGATCCCGCACGGGTAACAGAGGATAATATATTATGGTCTGTGCTCGGATAAATCGTTTATATCCCGTGCGGGATAGTAAATCGACTGCCAAGATGCACGGAAATATGTGACGGGGTATACATAAGACGGGGCAACTTCCTTTGCAAAAAATAATCTAAATTATATTCTAGCACGGTAAAGTGAATTTGTCAATGCACCGAGTGATGCAAAGTTTGCTCTCTTTTTTGTAAAAAAGTTACAAAAAACGATAAAAGACCTAAAACGTATTGATAAAAAAACGTCCCTGTGGTATAATCGTGGTATCGATGAACAGGAGGATAATGTTATGTTATATCCAAAGCTTGGTAAATACAGAGATCTTTACAATCTTAACGGAATATGGAAGTTCAAAACCGTTGACGATGGCTATCTTCCCGAAAACGAGGCACTCGACGCTACTCCTATGGCGGTTCCTGCAAGCTATAACGATATAGTTACGTCAAAAGAGATAAAGGACCACGTCGGAAAGGTGCTTTACGAAACGACGTTTTCTCTTCCGATACGTGATGACAGAATATATCATCTCCGCATAGGCGCGACAAGTCATAAGTGCGAGGTATATCTTAACGGCAAGCTTGTGACCTGTGGAATAAACGGATTTTTCCCGATCGATACAGAGCTTTCCGGTCTTAAAGAAAAGAACAGGCTCTCGGTCGTTATAGACAATAGACTTACCTTCCAAACGCTCCCCGTCGGACGGATTGTTAACGGAAAACAGATTATAAATCACGACTTTTATAACTTCACGGGAATTCACCGCGACGTACTGATCTACACGACACCGAAAAAGTATATTCACGACATCGCGATAAAAACCGTGGTCGGCGGAGATTACTCGGCAGTATCGGTAGAAACCGACGCGGAAAACGCTCTCTTTACCGTTTACGACAGACAGGGCAGAGTGGTTGCCGAGAGCCGCGAAAAGGATTTCAAAATAGATTCTCCAATTCTCTGGGATACCGAAAACCCCTACCTCTATACGCTTTCGGTCGAAACTGACTGCGATAAGTACGAGGAAAAATTCGGTATACGTAAGGTCGAGGCAACAAGTGATGCGCTTCTGCTCAACGGAAAGCCGCTCTACCTCAAAGGCTTCGGTATGCACGAGGACTCATTCGTTCTCGGAAAGGGCAACAGTCCTGCCGTTAATATAAGAAATTTCGAGCTTCTCAAATGGATAGGAGCGAATTCGATAAGAACGAGCCACTATCCGTATAGCGAGGAGATAATGTCACTTGCGGACGAGTACGGAATTATGGTAATCGACGAGGTTCCCGCGGTCGGTATGGGTTGGTGGAACGATACCTTTACAAGTGACAGAGCGAACGACGAAACAAAGGAGCTTCATAAGGAGCTCGTAAGACAGCTCGTTGCAAGAGATAAAAATCACCCCTCGGTAATTATGTATTCTGTGGCAAATGAGGCGGCAACACACGAGGCAAATTCGCGTCCTTATTTTGCAGACGTTATCGAGTGTGCAAGAAGTGTGACCGATCTTCCTATCACGATAATAGAATTTACAAAGGCGGACTCTTCTCTGGCCGGCGATCTAGTTGACGTTATCGGAATAAACCGCTACTACGCGTGGTACGAGGAGCACGGAGATCTTACTACCGTGCACGATAAGATGGTGACCGAGATCGGAAAATGGCGCAAAAAATGTCAGAAGCCGTTGTTCGTTGCCGAATTCGGAGCGGACACGATAGAGGGGCTTCACTCTCTGCCGAGCGAAAGCTTTTCGGAGGAATTTCAGATGGAGCATCTCAGCGAAAACTGCAAGGCGTTTGACGAGTGCGAGGGCGTTATAGGCGAGCACGTCTGGAACTTTGCAGACTTTAAGACCAAGCAGGGGCTTACCCGTATAAGAGGAAACAGAAAGGGCGTCTTTACCAAAGAAAGACAGCCCAAGATGGCGGCTCATTTCCTTCGCGAGAGATGGGCGAAAAAATAATAGATAAGTCTTTTCACACTGAAAGGAAAAAGGATAATGTCGGAAATAAAAAGAGGAAAATTTATAGTATTCGAAGGTCTTGACGGAAGCGGAAAGGGTACGCAGATACGTCTGCTCGAAAAAAGGCTGGTCGCAGACGGCAGAAGCGTAGTTCTCACCGCAGAGCCGACCGAGAGCACCCTTGGCGGAATAATCAGAGATGCGCTTGCAGGAGATCCTGCAAGAAGCCCGTCTGAGCTTGCCGCTCTCTTCGTTTCGGATAGAATACGTCACTGTCAGGATCCGAAAAAGGGTATAAAGGCTATGCTGGACGCGGGCAAGGACGTTATCTGTGACAGATACTATTTCTCGTCGTTTGCATATCAGGGGATAGATACCGATCTCGACTGGGTAATGAAGATGAATCTTGACTGCCCCGAAACGCTCACTCCCGATGTCTGCATCTTCCTTGACGTCGATCCCGAAGTTTGTATGAAGAGAATAGACTCCTCGCGCGCCTTTACCGAGATATACGAAAAGGCATCTACGCTCACGCGGATAAGAAGCAGATTTTTCGAGGTTTTCTCTCGACTCGGAGAAAAAGAGAATATAAAGATCGTAGATGCGGCACGAGCACCCGAAGAGATCGCAGGCGATATTTTTGAGATAGTAAATAATCTGTAAACGGAGCCTTAAATGAAGAATACTCGAAGCAGACCGCTTTACATAAGACTTTTCGCCGCGCTTCTTTCGGTCGCTTTTATATGTTTTTCCTTTGTCGCTTGCTCAGAGCCTAAGGCTTCGACGGGCGGGGATATGCTCTCCGTGCATTTTCTTGATGTTGGTCAGGGCGACTGCGAGCTTATAACCGCACCGACGGGCGAAACCATGCTGATAGATGCAGGGGTGCCGGAGTCGGGAGATGATATTGTTGACTATATAACCTCGCTCGGGATCGTCGAGATAGATATTTTCGTAGCGTCGCACTATCACGCCGACCATATCGGCGGAAGCTCAGAGGTCTTTGAGGCGTTTGAAATCGAATCTGTGCTCATTCTTGACTGCGAGGCGACCACGTCAACCGCCAAAAGGCTTAAAAGGGATATTGAAAACGAGGGTTGCGAGATCGTTTACGCCGAGCGCGGATATGAGTTTTCTCTCGGAGAAGCAGAGTTTTTAACTCTTTCTCCTCGGAAGATAACCGATGGCGGCGGAAATAACGATAGTATAATTCTCCGTATGGAATACAGAGGAGCAAGATACATATTTACGGGCGATGCCGAAGGGGAAGCAGAGGAAAGCGTGCTTAGCTATTACGGCAAAAGCGAGCTTTCGGCGGATCTTTTGAAGGTCGGTCACCACGGCTCACGCACGTCTACCTCAGATGATTTTCTGAAAGCAGTTTCGCCGAGCGTTGCCGTAATATCCTGCGGACGCGGAAACAGCTACGGACACCCGCACACAGAAACCGTCGAAAAGCTTGCCAATACGGTCGATGCTCTTTACAGGACCGACTCCGACGGAACGGTAGTCCTGTTTACCGACGGAAAGGGAATATATTATAACGAAAAATAACGTAAAAAGGATTTTCGGAAACCGAAAATCCTTTTTCTTTTTAAATTTTCTTTTGTTGTTTGCACCAGATATACATAACGAGTCTGTGAGGCAGAAGCTTCGTTAAAAGCACCTGTGCTCTGATCGAAAATCCGCAGACCGAAACGTCCTTGCCCTTTTTCATATCGTGCATAGCTCTCTCGACGACCTCGGCGGACTCGAAATATTTGTTGTAGTATGTGATCGTGTCGTCCTTTATCGCGTGATTGAAGAACTCTGTCTTTACCCAACCGGGGCAGACTGCCATAACTCTGATACCGCGGTCTCTAAGCTCTACGTTCAGCGCACGGGAAAAACTGAGCACGAAGGCTTTGGTTGCACCGTAAAGTCCGATGTACGGAACGGGTTGGAACGCGGAAAGTGAGCCGATCTGATAGATGCGCGAGCCTTCCTTCATAAAGGGAAGCGTTTTGTATGTCATTTCGGCGAGCACCTGAGAGTTAAGCGCTATCATTCCCGAAATGTCCGAATACTGCATGCTCTCAAACGAGGAGAACTTTCCGTATCCGCTCGCGTTTACGAGGACCGCCACCTCGGCGTGTTTCTCTCTGAGCAGATTTTCGTAACTTTCAATGCTTTCGGGAAGCGTAAGATCGCAGGCAATAGGACGGATCTTCGCTCTTGTCAGAGGAGAAAGCTCTTCAAGACGCTCCTTTCTTCGTGCGATAACCCATATTTCGTCAAAAGCTTCGTCCTTGTCAAGCTTCAAAACGAAATCCTTGCCCATTCCGGACGATGCGCCGGTAACTACTGCTATTTTCATATCTTTATACCTTTCCTTAGTCTTTTAAAGAATTTCTTCTAAGTACCTCAAAGCAGATTATTGCCGACGCCGATGCCGCAGGGAGAGCCTCGCTAAAATCCCTGCCGTAATCTATGCGCGCGACCTCGTCTGCCTCGGATAGTATCTGCGATGATATGCCTCTGCGCTCCCCGCCTATAACGGCAACGAGCGGCTTTTCAAGATTTGCCTTACTGAGCGAAACCGAGTTTTCGGTGTCTGTGCAGACTATCCGATAACCGGATCTTTTCAGAATTTCTATTGAATTTTTGCCTATTATCAGAGTGTCTATAAGCTCGGACGCGCCTGCCGATGAACGGCAGACCGTTCCTGCCGCACTAAGCCAGTTGCGCTCGGGCAGGATAAGACCGTCTGCGCCTGCCGCGTATGCCGCGCGGAGCGAGAATGCAAAGTTGTACGGATCCTCTATGCCGTCAAGCAGAAGGTAAAATCCGTCTTTTTTAAGATCTTCGGGTGAGGTGAGCGTTTTGTACGTTCTTCCCGAGCAGACCGTCAGAATACCTCCGTGTGAATTTCCGTTGCAGAGCGAGGAGATCTCCTCACTTTCTGCAAAATATACCGGAAAAGAGAGCTCGTGACTCATCGCCTTTATGTAGGACAGATGGCGCGAGAGCTTTTGTTTTTTCGCGCTGTCAAAATATACGGCGTTTATTTTTCTGTCCGATCTTCCATCTCGTATTGCCGAAACGACAGAGCGAAATGAGATCATTCCTTCGAAAAATGCCGTTTCTTCCGATGTTTTGTCGAGTATTATATCCATAGCTTATTTACCTCTGTCAGAAATAATGAGTCGTGCAAAGCCGTCGCGTGCTCCGCCGCCTATAACCGTAAACGATGCAGCACCCAGCTTTTCGGCGACTTTTATAAATACCGTGGCTCCCGGTACGAGCGTTTTTGCGCGCTCCTTGACCGTTTTCTCGCAGAGCTCGGCGAGCTCTCCCGAGCTTATCCTTTCGCAGAGCTCCTCTGCCTCACCGAGTGTGACGGTGCAGGGAAGCTTTCTTGCTCTTCCGTCGATCGCCGAGAGCATTTTGAGCGTAGCGCGTGCGCTTCCGCCGGTCACGACGAAGCTGCCGCCAAGCGGTATTTTTATATTCTTTGCGCCCTCTTTAAGCTGCTCCTTGAGATATTCGGAAAGCAGGATTCGCTCCGAAGGCTTTATCTGCCCACCCGATGCGAATTTTTTGTGCATTGCAAGCGCACCGATGTCAAGAGATACCTTTTCGAGCTCTGCCGAATTTTCAAACGAGATAAGCTCGCAGCTTCCGCCGCCGAGATCGGCAAGTACACCCGAGTCGGGGCAACCCTTTGCCGCAAGAGCACCGAGAAGACATATCTCCGCTTCCTGCTCGCCGCTAAGCAAGCTTATTTTGATCTTGGTCGATTTCTCTGCCGCGCGGAGAACGTGCTCGCGGTTGGTGGCACCTCTCACACAGGCGGTAGCGAAAGCGAAAACGTTTTGTTTTTTACAACCTATCGCGCGCGCGGTCCGTTTCAGGTCGTTTACCGCGCTACTGAGCGTTTTTATTCCTTTTTGCGAAAGCGCTCCGTCGGTCAGATGAGAGGAAAGCTTTGCGTGTACGGTTTTCGAGTATATTTCACTCGGCAGAGTACCGACCGCGTAGGCGGTCATTTTTATAGTATTTGAGCCGATGTCTATTACCGCAAGCTTCACCTGTGCAGTCCTTCCTTTCCCGAATTAAAAAATATATCCTGCTTTGTTTGCATATATTATACAGTAAAAAAACTCAAATCGCAAGAGTATTTTTCAATAAATATGCTTTGGAGGTGGATTTTTGCCATTTTTTGAAATGCTTGCCGAAATGATACTCACTTTTCTCAGAGTTGACGATCCCTCGTCCTTTCCTTTGCCGCTGTCGGCAAACGAGGAGGAAGAATGCTTTCGGCTTATGAAAAACGGAGATGAGAGCGCTCGCGAAAAGCTGATACTTCATAACCTTCGCCTTGTGGCGCATATCGTTAAAAAATACTGCACTTCGGGAGAAAATCAGGAGGACCTTATCTCGATAGGAACGATAGGACTTATAAAAGCAATAGACTCCTTCAATACTAAAAACGGAACTCGCTTTGCGACCTATGCGGGAAAATGTCTGCAAAATGAGATCCTTATGTATTTCCGCTCGCAGAAAAAGCTCCAAAACGAGGTGTCTATGAACGAAACGATAGACGTTGACAAGGACGGAAATCCGCTCACTTACATAGATATAATAAGCAGTGAGGATACGATAGCCGACGATCTTTTTGTAAAAATGAGCAGTCGCCGCGCGCGCAGGATAATCGAAACGAAGCTTGACGAAAGAGAAAAAAGCATAATCGGTATGCGTTACGGTCTTGACGGTAATAAGTCGCTAACACAGAGAGAGGTTGCAAAAAAGCTCGGCATATCACGCTCGTACGTCAGTAGAATAGAAAAGACCGCGCTTGAAAAAATATCCGAGCATCTGAGATCACCGGGAATGATGTAATAAATCACGGGAAAGCGAATATATTAAAAACAAAAGCTATAATTTAAGGAGAACTGTATTATGGAAAATTTTTCTTCGGAAATGACGGGAAGCTCTGAAATATATTCCCGAGTGTTTCAGAAAAGCAGAGAACTGATAGAGTGCTCGCGCGACTTTATTCTTCCCGATTTTTATGCAGATATTAAAAGAATAATAAGCGCATCGGGAAGCATTTCGCCTGAGAGTTGCTTCGTCGAGGGCGGGAAGGCGAGTATGAGCGGAACGCTTACTACGCGCGTGCTTTTTATCGACGACGACAACAAGCTCCGCTCGGTCACCTTTACTCAGGACTACTCGGCAACGATACCCGTTGGCGACAGTGCCGCATACGAGGAGATCTCGCTTATATGTTGCCCGACGCTTGAAAGCGTTTCGGTCAAGACGGTAAATCCGAGGAAGGTAAGCGTTCGCGGAAGAATAGACGCGGGAATAAAGATCTGGAAAAAGATCTCTATTTCTCCCGAAATGCCCGCTCTCGCCTGCGAAAACGGAATCTGCCCCGAGATAAAGACCGAGAGCGTGTCCTGTATGGTGCCTTTTTCGGCTTGGGAAAAGGATCTCGAGCTTTCTGAGGACATTATACTCTCAGGTGAAGCCGAGGAGATAATCTACTGCGATGCCAAAAGCGAGGTGGTCGAATGCGGCGTCGAAAGCGGTGGTATCGGAGTCAAGGGCAATATAAATGTTGACGTTATATATTCTCCTGCCGATGCACAGGAGCCTATACACGTTTATAAAAAAGTGCCTTTTTCGCGCATAGTAGAGGTAGATCTCTCTGCGCTTGACAGTATCGTTTGCACCGCCTGCTCTTACATACGCTCACTTGACTGCTCGCTTTCAAACGACGGCTCGGGGGAAAATAACAAGATCGAGGTGGACGTTGGATACGCGCTTGCGGTAAACGGAGCCGGAAGCATTTCCTGCCGCTACGTTTCGGATATGTATATGCCGAGCTGCGCTATCAAGACCGAAAGCGAGAAGATAAGCTTTTCAAGCGAGCCTTCCCGAACTGTCAAAAATATCCGAGTTGAGTCCTGCGCTCCGTCACCTCTTCCTGAGGGCGCAAGTGTGGTGATCACCACGGTTCAACCTCAGATAGAGTCGCTCACAAGCGAAAACGGAGTTCGCCGCGCGCTCGGCAGCTCGCAGATAAACGTCGTCTATAAGGACGCGCTCGGAAACATCTCATCTCAGAGCTTTAACGGCGATTTCGAGGCAGAGCTTAAAGATCTTCCCGAATTTGACGAATACCTTTTCCTGCTCCGTGTGTCTGCTGTAAATACCGCCGACAGTGATAATTCGCTCTGTGTTGGATATGATCTCGAAATTACGGTGGTTTCCTGGAAAAGCGAGATGAGCGAGATGATAAGATCCTCGCAGGTGACAGACAGTGACATTGTACAGGAAAGAAAGCCTTTTACCGTATATTATCCTGCCAAAAACGAAACTCTATGGGACATCGGTAAAAAATATAACGTTACCTCTGCCGAGCTTGAGGCGGCAAATCCCGAAATAAGCGAGGATAGCGTACCGAGCGTGATCCTTATTCCGAGACATAAACAGAACAGGAAAAGAAGCATCTGATCTTAAAAATATTTGTAAAAAATATCCTTTCGAGCGTCATTTTTGACTTTTTCGGCACCTTATAAAAATGCAAGAAGATATTACAAGGCATAAAGTTTAAAAAGCTTCGCAAATTATAATTGTGTAAAGTTGAAAGCGGAGATAACGCCTTGCGGCTTGAATATAGATGTAAAAAGTAAAACGGAAGAAAAAAAGAGGAAACAGGTAATGCGGAAAAAGAGTAGAAACCGAAGCTGCCGAGTTCGTGTTTCGGCACTTTCCCTTGCTCTTATCACACTTATCCTCATTTTTTGCGGGAGTATGTCGGTCGCGGCGCAGTCGGTCGATTCTCGCGGAGAAAAGGTGATGATAGGGGGAGAGATTTTCGGTACCCGTATCAACACGAGAGGCGTGCTCGTGGTAGGAGTCACGGGAGTTGTGAGCGGCAAAGGAGAGCGATTTCCCGCACGGGATGCGGGTATATGCTCGAAGGATATAATAAACACGGTAAACGGCAAAGAGATTTTAAACAGCGAGGACCTCGTATCGCGTATAGAAAAAAGCGAGGGAAAGCCTCTTGAAATTGGCATCACAAGAGAGGGAAAAGAAATGAGCGTTACGCTCACTCCGATCGTTGCGGACAGTGACGGCGCGTACAGAGGCGGACTTTGGGTGAGAGATAGCCTTGCGGGCATCGGAACGGTGACCTTCGTTGTTCCTGAAACGGGCGAGTTTGCAGGTCTTGGGCACGGCATATGCGATCCGGACACCGGAGTCCTTATGCCGGTTTCAAGAGGAGGCGTTTTTGAGGTCGTCCTTGGAGAGATCAAGAAGGGAAGCGCAGGCGCGCCCGGTGAGCTTCGCGGACGCCTTGACGGCGAGAAGGTCGGAAGCGTGATAAACAATACTCCGAGCGGAGTCTATGGGATATTTGCTGAAATACCCAAGGAAAGCACCCTGATCTCGCTTGCCGATCGAAGCGAGGTCAAAACGGGTGATATAAGGATCGTGTGTACCCTTGACGAAAACGGACCGAAAGAGTACGAAGCGGTGATAGAAAAGATATGCGATGCAGACGGAAAAACGAAAAATTTCATTATAAAGATAACCGATAGTGAGCTTCTTTCCAAAACGGGAGGAATCGTGCAGGGAATGAGCGGAAGCCCCATTATCCAAAACGGCAAGCTGGTCGGCGCGGTCACTCACGTGCTGATCGACGATCCCACGAAGGGCTACGGCATATTTGCCGAAAATATGCTTGAAAATATGGCGATGCCGATAGAAGAATAAGAAAAAAAGGCAATATCCCGACGGATATTGCCTTACTTTATTTTCAGTATTTCGCGGGCGATACTCCGAATTTCTTTTTGAATTCTCTCGAAAAATGGCAGGGCTCGGAATAGCCGCACATGGTTGCTATCTCGCTAATCTGAAACTGTCCTGACTCGACAAGTTGAAGCGCATATGTGAGCCGTTTTGATATTATGTATTCTCTCGGCGAAACACCGAACTTGTGTAAAAATATCTTTCTGAAATAGACCTCGCTGACAGAACACAGCTCTGCAAGAGAAGCTACCGATATTTCGGGACTAGTAAAATCGGAGGATATTTTTTTCAGCGCAGGGGCGATAATATCAAGCTTTGCATCGGGAAGATAGCTTTTTTTATACTCGCTCTGTATTTCAAGCAGTATGTCGTACAGGCATCTTCTGATAAAAATATGACTCGTGTCCGACTGTTGCTTCCATTTTCGCACGGCATCCTTAAACTCTTTCAGTACCGAGTCGTAATTTCTCAGAGATATTGAAAAGGGCTTTGTGCCCGATATGTTTGCATCAAAATTTATGGCGTAGCAACCGCCCAAGGTTAAGTCCTCTACGGTGTAGGACGAGCCCTTAGGCAGATAAAAAAGCTCGCCGCCCTTCGTATTCAGAACGCTTCCGTCTGAAAAAAAGTAGTTTTTGTCTGAGTTTTCATCGTTTAGCACGAGCCCGTGAAAGGGACGGTTATTGTGCACAGGATTTCCCGTTTTTGCAGGAACGTACATCGCAAGTGCTATTTTCGATATGATTATGTCGTTTAAGCCTTCAAACATATTATCACCTCGTATTTATTATACAATACTGTTTCGATTTAGTCAAGTGTTTCGGTTTGTCTATTTACAAAAGACGCGTAAAAAAATATAATAAGGTCGGAGGTGTTAATATGAAATACGTAAAACCCGACGACTACGATTATATAATCAACAAATACCACGATACTGCAAAGCCCTTCAATCCACACGCGAGATTTATCCGTCACGACGAGATATTTGATGCAAATACAGGAATTCAGGGCGACGATATTATAAAAGGCATAAACGAGCAGGACGAGAAAATAATAGGACTTGCTCACCCGGTTCGTAAGGCAAAAGCACTCGACTATGTTTTGAAAAACACAAGAATATCCTGCGACAAAAGGGATATTTTCCCTGCGGTCAATATGATGGACCGTCCGCTCGCCAAGACTGTTATCGGCAAGTGGAGATGGTGGGTTTTCAACAAAGATATTCCCGAGGTAGAGAAAAGACGCGCGCAACTCGAGCGTGATGGAATAGTCACCATATGGCCGGACTACGATCATAGCGTGCCCGTATGGAGCCGTCTTTTTTCGCTCGGATTTGCTGGAATACTTGAAGAAAGCGAAAGGATCCGCCGCTCCAAAGAGAGAAGTGCAGGCGAGGATGCATTTTTCGACGGCATAAAGCTCAGTTACGAGGCGGTCATTTCCTTCGTCGGTCGTCTTGAAGAGCTTGCAAAAAGCACAAGCGGCTCGGAAAAGATGGCAAAAGCGCTCGGAAATATCAAGAAAAATCCCCCAAAGACCTTTTACGAGGCGCTCCTGCTCTCGTATATCTATTTTATCGTGAGCGAGCACGTTGATAACTTGCAGGTGCGCTCGCTTTCGGGATTTGATAAAGAGTTCTACGGATTTTATAAAAACGATCTCGCAAGCGGCGTAAGTGAAGATGAGATAAGATGCGACCTCGCTTATTACTTTTTGCAGTTCACCGCAATAGGTAACTACTGGAATCAACCGCTATATCTCGGCGGCGAGTATGCCGACGGATCGACCGGTATAAACGAGCTTTCCTATCTGGTACTCGACGTTTATAACGAGATGAATATATATAGCCCGAAGATCCAAATCAAGGTCGCAGACTCTACGCCTAAGGATATTCTTTTGAAAGCACTCGATATGATTCGAAGCGGCAGAAACAGCATTGTTTTCGTTTCGGACGCCACTATAAGAAGAGCGCTTGAAAGGGTGGGCGCGACCAAGGACGAGGCAAGAGAGTGTAACGTCACCGGCTGCTACGAATATTCGCCGCAGGGCTCGTACGATGCGGGAATGAACTATATCAATATGATGAAGCCGCTCGAATACGCTCTGCATAAGGGGTGCGACGGCGTTACGGGTGTCTTTTCGGGAAGCGAGAGCCCCGTGCTCTCCGAATATAAGACCTTTGAGGACCTTTACTCCGAATATAAAAGACAGCTACTCGCTCTTATTGACGCGGTTGTCGAAACGGTCAACGGCTTTGAAAAGTATCTTTGCCATATAAATCCGCTTTCTCTGCTTTCGGGTACATTCCCAAGCGCGCTCGAAAAAGCAAAGGACGCTATCGGAGGAGGGGGAGTGTGCAACAATTCTATTGCTCTCTTTGGATATATTGCCGATATTGCCGACTCTCTTATGATGATTAAAAAATACGTCTATGAGAAGAAAGAGCTGACTCTTGACGAGTTTGTAAAAATTCTTGACAACAACTACCAGGGAAATGAGAATTTCCGCAAAAAGCTTCTTCTTGACCGTGAAAAGTACGGAAATAACAAGGAGCGCCCCGATGCTATCGCGGTCGATCTTGTAAATTTTGCAACGGAAAATATTTGCCGCTACGATAATTCAAGAGGCGGAAAGTGGAACTGCGGATTCCACGTTGCGCGTATGTCCTACGTTCAGGGAAAGGTCACCGCATCCTCTCCCAACGGACGCCTTCTCGGCGAGGAGCTTTCCAAGAATATTTCGGCAAGTATGGGACAAAACAGAGAGGGCGCAACCGCCGCAATTCTTTCGGCGACCAAGATCGACGCATCCTCGTTTATCTGCGACGCCTGCCTTGATCTCGGACTTCTTCCGTCTGCCGCTTTGGGCGAGGACGGACTTGAATCTATGTACGCCCTGCTTATGACCTTCGTTAAACGTGGCGGTCACGCTATGCATATAAACGTGTTTGATGCCGATACGTTACGCGATGCACAGGCAAATCCCGATAAATACAGAGATCTTCAGATCCGCGTTTGCGGCTGGAACGTGCTTTGGAATAATATAAACAAGGAGGAGCAGGACGGCTTTATCCGTCAGGCGGAGGCGCTCGTATAATGGAAATTGTTTGCACTAAGCGATGTGGTATAGGCGAAGGTCCGATATGGAATGAAAAAGAAAAGCTTCTCTATTTCGTAAACGGTAAGGGCGACGAGTACTGTACGCTCGATCTTGATACGCTTGAAATGAGAAGCTATCCTGTCGGTGCCGCAGCTATTGCTTTTGATACTTTATACAGACCTATACTTTCAAGAGGCGACGGAGTGTTTTTGTCGGATAACGGCAAGCTCACCCCGATTTATGACAGAAATATCTACTCTCTTGCGCATTGCAACGATATGAAGGTGGGTCCCGATGGATGCATATACGTCGGAACTCAAAGCAGTAAACGGCTGGGACTGTCGAACGATGTTGACGGAAAGCTTTACCGTATTGATAAAAACGGAAACGTCAGAATTTTGCTCGACTCTCTGATACTGTCAAACGGAATGGACTGGTCGATGGACGAAAAACGGTTTTATCATACCGATAGCGACACGAGGATCATTAAAGAATACCTCTTCAACAAAGAAAGCGGAGATATTTCCTTTACGGGCAGATTTGCAGAGCTTGCCGGCGTCGATGGCTTTACTATTGACCGAAACGATTTTATTTACGCCGCGTGCTGGGGAAAAGGTCATATAGCCGTTATTGATACTTCCGATATGCAAATAAAAAGATACATTGAGGTTCCGGCGAAAATTCCTGCAAGCTGTGCCTTCGCGGGCAGTGATATGGAAAAACTGATCGTGGTAAGCGCAACGCTTGGCGCAGATCCCGAAAAAGATAAAAATGCAGGATGCACCTTCTCTTGCGACGTAAAATCAAAAGGCAGAAAACCGTACCTCTTTGGATAAGATCAGGATTTAACTATGAACACTAAAAAAATATTTTCAAATCCACTGCTTAGCGTGATACTTGCTCTGATCACCTGCGCGCTTTGGGGATCGCTTTTTCCCTTCGTTAAAATAGGATACTCGGCATTTCATATTGACGGCAGTGATATACCCTCGATCATTCTGTTTGCGGGCATACGCTTCGTTGCCTGCGGTATCATTATGATAGCTTTTTTCTCGGCGGCGGAAAAGAAACCGCTTTTTCCGACTCGCATTGACGTTCTGCCTATCGGAATGGCGGCACTTACCGGAATAGTTCTTCACTACGCCTTCACGTATCTCGCTTTGTCGGTTGGTGAAGGATCAAAAAGCGCTATTATAAAACAGGTTGGATTTCTGTTTCTCAGCTGTTTTTCCTTCGTTTTTGTAAAAGACGATAAATTTTCGCTTAAAAAGCTTATGTGTGGATGCCTTGGATTTTTCGGTATTATCGTAACGAATATGGACGGTGGAGCGTTTACCTTCGCCGCAGGAGATGCGCTTCTCATAGTTGCCTCTCTCTTTTCGGTAGTAAGCACTGTAATAACGAAAAAAGCGGTGGAAAAGACGTCGCCGCTTACTCTCGTTGCATATTCGCAACTCTTCGGAGGGGTTCTGATGTGTATTTGCGGAATGCTTTTGGGCGGGAAAATACAGCATTTTGATATGAGATCCCTCGCGGTATTCTCTTATATTTGTGCGGCGTCTATCGTCGCGTATTCGCTTTGGAACGTGCTTATCAAATATAATTCTATCTCCAAGCTATCGCTTATCAAATTTACAGAGCCGCTTTTTGCGGTCGTTCTGTCGGGACTGTTTTTGCAGGAAAACGTACTTAAAATCAACTACCTGCTTGCGCTTGTCATTATTTTCGCAGCCATTATTATTGATAATTTAAAAGTTAAAAGGAAATCCGAATGAAAGCAACGATTTTTGAAATAAAACGCTTTGCCGTTCACGATGGCGACGGAATCAGAACGACAGTCTTTTTTAAGGGTTGTCCGCTAAAATGTGTCTGGTGTCATAACCCCGAGGGAATCTCCCCCGAGGTACAGAGCGCGTTTTTCGGTCATAAGTGTATCTCCTGCGGAGAATGTCAAAAGGAAAATTTTGACGCTTCAAATTGCCTCGGAGAGGCGAGAGTTGTATACGGAAGGGAAACCACCGTGGAAGAGCTTCTTCCTGTCTTGCTTGAAGATAAAGCGTTTTACGAAAGCTCGGAAGGTGGAGTGACTCTTTCGGGCGGAGAGTGTCTTATGCAGGCCGATTTCTGTGCCGAGCTTTTAAGAAAACTCAAAGAAAACGGCATAAACACCGCGGTCGACACCTGCGGACTGACGTCAAGAGCAGCCCTCGATAAGGTCATCCCGTATACCGACGTTTTCCTCTACGACGTGAAGGCAATAGACGAGGACGTACATATAAAATGTACGGGCGTGTCGAATAAGATAATTCTCGAAAATCTGAAATATCTCGATTCGCTCGGATGTAAGATCGAGATAAGATACCCATACGTTCCCGACTACAACGACGGTGAGGTAGAGAAGATAGCAAAGTTCTTGTCAGAACTTAAAAATATCACCAAGATACGCGTTCTTGCATATCACAACTACGCGGGCTCGAAATACGAGGCGCTCGGTATGGAAAACACTCTGCCGGGTCGCCTTCCGAGCGGCGAGGAAATGAAAAAAGCAAGAGAAACGGTAGAGAAAATCACTAAGCTTGCGGTCATGCTTTGAGCGCCTTTTCGGAGAAGATTTGATGTAAATAACAAAACGGACGCTTCGAAGAGGCTCCGTTTTTTGGCAGAAGATTCTAATAGTATTCTAATAGTAAAGAAGATATTTTTAAAAAATAGTGCGATTTATGTCAAAAACCTCTTGCAAAAAAAGTTTTTTGTGCTATAATTCTATTTAAGGCTCAAGCCTAATTAAAACTCAATATACGGAGGAAAACAAAATGAAAAAACTTTCACTTCTTATCGCACTTGCTATGATCGTTACGGTCGGCGGCGTTTACGCTACTTGGAACTACGCTGAAACGGCAATGCAGGACGTAACCCACGAATTTAAGAACCTCGGTATTACGGACGTTGACACCAAGACTGTTTCGGGTAGTATTGCAGTAACCGACACTCTCATTCTCAAGATAGACGACGAGGGCAACTTTACTCCCGGATGGGACTCTGACGTAACCGCGGCTAATGCAGGCAATCTTCAGATGGTATTCACCCCCAACCCCGGTGCAAACGACACCACCTTTACCTACACCGTAACCATTAAAAACAACACCTATACCCCCGACGGCGGACAGGCGGTTGGCATTTTCAAGGTTAATGGCGATGCAACTGCAAAAGCCGATGCGGTAACCGTACTTACCGGAACCTTCAATTACACGCACGGACAGTCCGAGATTTGCAAGGCAGTTATTACCCTTGACGATATCAAGGCAGTCCTCGTTCCCAACGATGCCATCACCCTTCCTACCATAAACGACTACACGAGCTACTCGACTGCTCTTGCAGATGTTGAGCTTATCGTTACCATCGTAGAAAATCAGTAAGATCGGTATAATTTTTAATTTAAGTATTTTTGCGCGTGATTTGCACACGCAACATAAGAGGACTTTGTAAATGACGGCGTATGAAATTTACGTTTTCGTCCTTTGCTTTATCGTTTTCTCGATATTTACGGTGCTTTTTTCAGTGCTCATAACCTCGCTTGTGCGATCTTATTTGCGCCTTGTAAGGCTTGGTGCAGAGGATGAAAAAATAAAAATTGAATATGAAAAAGAAGCGCGCAAAAATAAGCGAGCGTCTTGTGTCACCGGATGTATAAGCTGGATCGTTACGATCGCTATCGTGGTTGCTACCCTGGTGTCGTTTTCCGTGTCGCTCTTTGTAGATGCGAAAAATGAAAACCAGGTCGGAGATATTCCTGAGCTTAAAGTAGTAAAAAGCTCTTCGATGTCTTATAAGAACGCGAAAAACAGCTATCTCTTTGAAAATTCTCTTAACGATCAAATAGCGATGTTTGACCTTATCGTTCTTCACCGCGTGCCAAAGGAAAACGATATCGAGCTTTACGATATCGTTGCTTACGAGCGCGACGGAGACCTTATTCTTCACAGAATAGTCGGAATAGAGGAACCGAGCGACAAGCATCCCGAGGCGAGATATTTTCTCCTTCAGGGAGATGCGGTCGATTACCACGATAAATTCCCCGTTCTGTATCAGGACATCAGAGGAATCTATGAGGGCGAGAAACTGCCGTTTGTCGGAAGCTTTTTTGCCTTTATGCAGTCGCCCGCAGGACTTCTTTGCGTACTGCTGATATTGTTTGCGGTAATAATAACACCTATTGCCGAAAATAAGATCAAAAAGGAGAAGGATGCTCGCCACGCTCTTATTTGTCCCGCTGTCGATAACGATGGTTCGTGTATGGCTGATGCTTTGCCCGAAGAGGTGAGCGCCGATGAATAGAGCTATTAAGATAGTACTGCCCGTCTTTCTCGTTTTTTGCGTTCTGACAGTCGGCGGTACGTACGCTACCTGGAGATACGCACTTACCCCCGCTTCAAGCGCGAGCGAAAGATTTGATTTTGAGCTCGGCGACTTTTTGTGGGAGGGCTCAGGCTCACTTCCTACCGAGGGCGAGATAGGGCAGAACCACGTTTCGCTTATCGACCAGATAATAAACCATCCCGAGCACGGACTGAATGCTTCGGGCTCGTATCTTAACGATCAGATTGACGACAGAAAGTCGGGAGGACTCGGCTGGAGAGGCGGACGCGACACGCTCGGAAGTATGGCAGTAACACAGAGCGACGAGCTGGAAGAGATTTTCGGTCTTAACGCGGCACAGCTTGATTTTCTTATCAAGTTCGAAAGCAACACTCGTTACTATCTCTTTACTACCGGCGTTGATCTCGGAGAGCGCGGAGCGTGTAACATATTAGGATTCAATACGAAGGCGGGATCGCCCACAGTTCCGCTTGGCGAAAACGTTTATCCTATATACAGAACGACTGTTGATTATATAGACGGTACGTGGACGGCAACGATGACTGTTGAAGGATACGCAAAATCCGCGTGGTACGAGGAGAGCCGTTCAAACGCGAACGCTACTCAGATACCCTCGTTTGATCCGGACACATTCATTGAAGGTAAGCTTCAATAAAAACAAAAAACAGACCTTCGGGTCTGTTTTTCTCTAAGAAGCCCTTGTAAAAGAAGATGGGATAAATAAAACACCGCTTGGCGTAGTCAAGCGGTGTTTTTATAGGTTTTTCATTGGATTGTCGGTTCTGTTTAACAGGAAATCCACCGAAACGTCGTGGAAATCTGCGAGCTTTATTAAAATAACAGTGGGTATGTCAATATCTCCGCGTTCGTAGTTGCTGTATACACGTTGACTGCAAGATAAAATTTGGCTCATTTGCGTTTGTGTTAAATCTTTGTCCTCGCGCAAATCGCGTATTCTCTTGTATAATGGCACAAAAAACACTACTTTCATAAATAACTTTATTTCATTATATAAAAAATTGGTTTTCCTATTGACTTTTAGCGAAAAAATCGCAAAAATATATTTGCAAGTACTTTTCACGCTTGCAAATATATTTTATCGGAGGTCTTTATGGACAGAAAAGAACTTAAATCATTGGCAAAAGAGCAGATAAAAGGGAATATAGGAACGCTGTTTCTTATTACGATAGTGGTTTCCATTCTTACCGGTGTGGCGAGTTATATTCCGATAGTAGGTAGCTTTATCGTCGTTCCTGCTTTCAGTATAGCGATTACAAGAATTTACCTCGGTATTGCGGCAGGCAGAAAAGCTGAGTTTACAAATATATTTGACGGATTTGGAGATTTCTGGATTTCGTTTAAAACAAGCTTTTTTGTGGGAATATTTACTATGCTTTGGTCCCTTCTCTTTATCATTCCCGGTATAGTAAAAGCTTATTCGTATATGATGGCGCCGTATATCGTAGCTGAGGATCCTTCGGTGGGCGCTCTTGAAGCAATCTCTCGCTCGGAAAAGATGATGAGAGGGCACAAGATGGAAGCATTCATTCTTGAGCTTTCGTTTATCGGTTGGATACTGCTCACCGTATTTACCTTTGGAGTGGCAGCAATATATGCAGGACCGTATATGCAGACGACTATGGTAAACTTCTATAATAAGATAAATCCCTACAACAAGAGAAAGCCCGAAGACGAAACCGTCGAGGAGCAGACCGCGGAAGCAACAGAATAAAAACAAAACAGACCCTCGGGTCTGTTTTTACTTTTCCTTGACAAAATCTCCTATCTACATTATAATATAGTCATATCAATTTCCAAAACGAAAGGAAACGAAAAATGCCTAAATTTTTTCTTCCAAGCGAGCTCTTCGGAGAAGAGTTTGTTACCTTTGACGGTCAGACGGCGCGGCACGTTGCCTATTCACTGCGTATGGCAGTCGGTGATCCTATCACTCTTTGCGATATGTCAGGCAATAAATACGACTGCATTATAGATTCCTTTACCAAGGATAGCGTTACCGCAAAGGTTTTGTCTTGCGAAAAGGCTTCGGGTGAGCCGCCCTGCAAAATAATACTCTTTCAGGCGCTTGCGAAGGGCGAAAAGATGGATCTTATCGTTCAGAAGGCGACCGAGCTCGGCGTGTGTGAGATAGTTCCTTTTGAAAGCCGCAACTGCATAGTAAAGAGCGATAAAAAAGGCGACCTGACCAAGACTGAGCGCAGAAGAAAGATTGCTACCGATGCGGCAGGACAGTGCGGACGCGGAAGAATACCCGAAATAAGGGCGACCGTTTCCTTTGGCGAGGCACTCGACCGTCTTTCAAAATGCGAGAAGGCTCTTCTTTGCTACGAGGGCGAGGGTACTCTGCCGATAAAAGCGCTCCTCTCTGAAAAAGCTCCGTCCGAGATCGGCTTTATGATCGGTCCCGAGGGCGGCTTCGATAAGAGCGAGGTCGAGCGTGCAAGAGCGCTCGGTATATCCCTCGCAGGGCTCGGTCCGCGTATTTTGCGAACCGAAACTGCATCGCTCTACCTGCTTTCCGCGTTGTCTTTTTACTACGAGATGTAAAAATAAGGGTATTTTTAGGGCATTTTGACGATGCTTATAATAAAATTGCACAATAAAGGCTCCTCTTTTTTGAAAAAAATAAAAAAAATATTCAAAAACCTATTGAAATTTCACAAAAAGTAGTGTAAAATATTGTAGTAATCTACAATAGTGTAAAATAAATTTAAGCGTAAAGGTATCACTTGCGCTTTTATTTGCGCTTGTTTTTACTAAAACGGACTTAAAGTTCGAGTCAAAATTCACAAAGCCGTCAAAACGACGGCACGGAGGTTAAAATGTCAAACAGGCTGTTCCAAGGAATAATTTATCAGATGAAGGACGCCGTCGATCGCGTTATCGGTGTTATCGACGAAACGGGTGTAGTCACCTGTTGCAGCGAGCTTGTCAAGATCGGAGAGATCAGACAGGGCGTGCGCGAGGAAATGTCCTATACGTCTGACGTAGTAGTCGTCGGAGGCTATACATACCGCGCTCTCAGCACTACCACGAAGAGCGAGTACATAGTTTTCGTCGAGGGAGAGGACAGAACGGCAGAACAGTTTTCTATGATGCTGACTATATCCCTCAGCAATATAAAGAACTTCTATGACGAAAAGCACGACAAAAGCTCTTTCGTCAAGAACATCATACTTGATAACATACTTCCGAGTGATATTTATCTTAAATCCAAGGAGCTCCACTTCGCAGGCGACATTACGAGAGTTGTATTCCTTATTAAGTTCGGCGCGAAGAACGAGATCATTCCTTACGATATTATGCAGAACCTTTTCCCCGGCAAGACAAAGGATTTCGTTATCAGCGTAGGCGAGAACGATACGGTTCTTGTAAAAGAGGTCAAGCCTCATGACGACGTCAGAGAGATCGAAAAGATCGCTCGCTCGATCGCCGATACTATCTCGGCTGAGTTCTACACCAAGGTTTCTATCGGCATAGGAACTGTTGTTGATAACCTCAAAGATCTTGCACGCTCCTATAAGGAAGCGCAGGTCGCACTCGAGGTCGGTAGAGTATTTGATACTGAAAAGTCGATAATCAGCTACGAAAATCTCGGAATAGGCAGACTTATCTACCAGCTTCCCACCACTCTTTGCGAGATGTTCCTCTCCGAAGTGTTCAAGAAGGGACCGCTCGAATCGCTTGACAGAGAAACGCTTATGACCATTCAGGCGTTCTTTGAGAACAACCTTAACGTATCCGAAACATCGAGAAAGCTTTTCGTACACAGAAACACTCTCGTTTACCGTCTTGAAAAGATACGTAAGCTCACAGGTCTTGACCTTCGCGAGTTTGAGCACGCGATAACCTTCAAGGTTGCGTTTATGGTTAAGAGATACCTGGGATCCAAGCCTGCAAAATACTAATTTATAAATAGACTAAGTTTCAGCTTGTGCTACTCAAATTTTTATGTGATGCTCAAGCTGAGCTTTGTTCTCAAAACCCGAGAGGACTGTCAGATGATAAAATTCGAAAACGTTGTAAAAAAATATCCCAACGGAGCCGTTGCGGTAAATAATATAAATTTTACGGTAAACGACGGCGAGGTTTTGTTTATACACGGTAAGACCGACTCGGGAAAGACCACTATCAGAAAGCTTATGCTTCTTGAAGAGAAGCTTTCGTCGGGAGATATTTATTTTGACGATATACCGATAAGCAGTATTCGCGAGAAGCATATATACAGGCATCGCAGAAAGCTCGGCGTAATCTTCCGCGAGTCACGACTTTTCGTCAATAAGACCTTGCAGGATAATTTCGCGTTCGTTCTTCGTGCGCTCGGTTGCCCCGAAAAGGAAATATCAAAGCGAATAGACGCTCTCCTTAAACTCGTCGAACTCGAAGATGCCCGTAAAAAATACCCCGATATGCTCACTCCCGCACAAAGACAGCGCGCCGAGATAGCTCGCGCTATGGCGTCAAATCCGAAGGTGGTAATGGCGGACGAGCCTACTGCGTCGCTCGACGGAGCGTCCGGGCTTGAAATAATCAGTCTTCTTATGAAGATAAACGCCAGAGGAAAAACGGTAATAATATTTACCAAGGAAGAAGAACTCGCAAAGCAGTTCGGAAAACGAATGATAACCCTTGATTTCGGTGAAATAGTCAGCGATACTCCTGCGGCAGGGGAAGAAATGGCAGAAATCATACTTCCCGAGTAACGAGCGGGGGGGACTCGCGACACAGTGGAAATTCAGGAAGGGAACAAAACTCTCAGATGAAAAAATTTAGTTTAAAATATTCTATCGCAGGGTGCTTCAAGGTGTTCGTAAGAAGTCCGATAATGGCGCTTGCCGTTCTCTGTCTGCTCACAGGAACCCTTATCATATTTTCCTTTACCTTTGCGGTGACTCACAATATAGATTCGATAAGCGAAAACGAAGGAAACGTTTGCATATTCCTTTCGGACGAGTGCGACGACAATGCGGTACTTGACGTCAGAGAGGTTCTGATAACGCTTAAAAACGAGGGTGTGATCGAGGGTATTGATTATCTCTCGAAAAGCGAGGCTCTCGAAGAGCAGAAGGAAAGATACCCCGAATATTCGAAGCTTTTTGCTTCGTTCACTCCCGAGAGCAGTCCGTTCAAGGCGAGCTACACCGTAAGCGTGGTAAGCGATAGCGGCTACTCTAAGGTGGAAAAGGCAGTTAAAGATCTCGTGTTTGAAAAACGCGATGAAAACGGCGAAAGCGTACTGAATGAGGACGGCAGTGCCGTTACATACGATCCGATATACAGTATCTACGACGACGGCGATGCCATAAGCGAGATCGAGGATGCAGGGGACAAGCTCGTAGGAGTGCTCGGAATACTTATTCCGCTCCTTCTTCTCGTTTGTATAGTTCTCATTTCGGCAGTCGTTCGAATGGGTATATTTGATAAGCGTGAAGAGATCTCGCTTATGCGAATAATCGGAGCAACACACACCTATATTTCCGCGCAGTTCGTTATCGAGGGAATTACGGTAGGACTCGTTTCGTCGATCCTTTCGGTCGTTACTCTCAGATTTATGTATAATGCGCTGATTTCCAAGATCGCGGAAAACGTAAGACTCTTCACGCCTCTTGAATTTTCGCAGATCGCACCCGGAGTTATAGCGCTTTGCCTTGTGTTCGGAATTTTCACCGGTGTTGCGGGAAGCCTGCTTGCTACTTCCAGATATATCCGCAAGGACTGATAAAATTCAGTATAATTTTAGAGCGTGTTCACTACACCTTAATAAAAACAGATTAAAATATGCTTTGAAATATTAAGCGCTTTTTCGGTACGGAGATAATGTGATGAAAAAAATCGAAAAAAAGAATAAGCTCATCTCGCCCGACCGAAAAGCTCTGTCGGCAAAACGAAACACCCACGGTCTGATTGCACTCGTGGCGGTACTGCTTGCTCTGACACTCGTTGTCGCAGGAAGCATATTCTCGTTTGCTATGGCAATAAAGGATTCTCAGAGATCCGATGATCCTTCGGATAGCGGGGGAACGGTATACGTTCCGAAAAACGCCGAAATACCCGAGGATAAAACAGAACTCCTTAATAGCTTTGACGCGGCGATCACGGAACTCGATGAAAAAATCAAAACGCTTGATAATGAGATCTCGCAGTGTGAGCGTGACTCATCTCCCGAAAAAAAGGTATATATAAAAGAGCTTTGTGACAGACGTGCAGGAATTCTTCTCAGCAAATCACTGCTTTGTAAAGAATATTCCGAGCTCTGTATTGAGTGGGCGCAGGAAACAAGAGCGTCGCTTGCAGAGCCTATTGCAGTGTACGAGGAATACTGCGAGCTCTATAAGGAAAGACTTTCAGCGGTTTACGAAGCGGGATTTCCCGATTTCGGAGAAATATTCGGAAGCTCGGATACCATTATGGATTTCGTTATGGGCAACGTCCTGCTTGACGAGATCAGAAGCTACGATAAGGAGCTTGCCAAAAAGGTCGGCGAGCTTTACGCGGTAGTTGAGGACGGTCTTGCGGTAGTCAAATATTACCTTGCAAGATCTGAGAGCTATTCGGATATACAGTCTGATGCGGAGAACGAGTTTTACGCCACGTCGTTAAAGGCGTCCGAGCATATCTCGGATATATCTCTCGGCAAAGACGTATATAATTATCTGCTTCAATATTATGCAGAGTGCGACCAGATCTTCGTAAAACAGCTTGGCGAGATAGCCTCGCAAAATTTGGGTAGTACCGATATTCAGATAGAATACCTTTACCCCGTCGGAAGCGAGTATTTTTATACAGACTATGTCGGGCAAGGTCACGAAAACAGGATCGAGTGGAGCCCGGCTCTCGGTAAATACGTAAACGTTTTCCATAGCGGAATAGACCTGCATACGGCGCTTCGCTATGCCGACGTAAAGGCGTCTGCCGACGGAAAGGTCGTTTACGCCGATTACTGCCCCTCTCGCGGTTATACCGTTGCTCTTGCACATAAGGACGGACTTATAACTCTCTATTCGGGTTGCAGTCTTATAACGGTCGAGGTCGGACAGGAGCTTCTGGCAGGCGACAGTCTTGCATACTCGGGAATGAGCGGTAACTTGCAGGATTTCAAAGTTACCTTCGAGGTCTTTGATAGCACCGAGCTCGCAGATCCCGCGAAATACATAAAGCTCCCCGACGTTTCACTTTCGGGAAGTGATAGCTAAGCGTGTGTTTGATTTGGAGAATATATAATGGAAAACAGTAACGAAAACCCGAACGTTTCAAGTCCTCAAATGAAGCCGGAGGGTAAGGCAAAAATCAAAATACCAACGAGCATCAATATATTTACCGCGATAGTTGCGGTGCTTCTTGCGGTTCTTATAACATTTATGACTACCTTCGCTCTTCTTGACCGCAAGTACAAAGAGGATTATAACGATCTCGTTTCTACGCTCACCGGTGATAGCTATTATACGCTTGAATACGTAAAGCAGCTCTTTGCACAGTATTATACAGGTGATCTTTCGGAGCTTAGTGACGATGAGGTCCTCGATACTCTTATAAGAGCGTATATTTTACAGACAGGCGATCTTTACGCGTATTACTGGAACGCGCAGGAATATGCCGCGTATCTTGAAGAGGTTCAAGGCGAAGGCGTCGGTATCGGCGTTCTTGTGAATTATCTTGAAGATCAGTCGGCAATAAACGTACTGCTCGTTTACGAAAATGCTCCTGCGGAAAATGCAGGTATTGAGGTGGGCGACCTTATCGTTGGCGTCGATGGCGAAAGAATTTCCGAGATCGGCTATAACAGTGCTCTTGCGAAGATGAAGGGCGAGGTCGGAAGCAAGGTCAAGCTTACCGTTCTTCGTGACGGTGCGGAAAGACTGGTGACGGTAAAACGCGAGGAATTCACTACCGTTTCGGTGGTTTCCAAGATGCTTTCCGATGAAAAAACGGGATATATCAGGATACTTCAATTCGACGGAACGACCGTTGAGCAGTTCGCAAAAGCTTATCTTGAACTTTCAAATTCGGGAGCGGAGCACTTCGTTTTCGACGTAAGAGATAATCCGGGCGGTCAACTCGATAGCGTTATGGGCGTTCTCTCCTTCCTTCTTGGAAATGACGTGCCGCTTATAGAGGTGTCCGATAAGAGCGGAAGCGTTTCGATTCAGAAGAGTAGCAGAGCACTCTACTGTAAGGGAGAATACGCTTCGAGCGTTGACTCAAAATTCAAGCATACCGGCAAGACGGTGATCCTGACAAACAAAGGTACCGCGAGTGCAGGCGAGCTCTTTACCGCGGCACTTCATCAGTATTCTACCGATAATATAACGGTCGGAGTCACTACCTACGGTAAGGGCGTTATGCAGCGTACCTATGCGCTTCCGAACGGCGGAGCTCTGAAACTCACGTTCAGTAAATATACCGCACCGGGCGTTGACAATTACGACGGAGTCGGACTTGTTCCCGATATTGAGCAGAAGCTCAGTGAGGACGCGGCAAATAAAAACCTTTTCACACTCACCGAAACAGAGGATACTCAGCTTCAAAAAGCACTCGGCGTTCTCTACGGCGAAGCGGCGGAATAAAATTAAAACTGTTTATAATAAAATTTATATATTTTAGGAGAAAATTACTATGGCACAGCAGCTCACACTTACCAAAGAGGGTCTTGAAAAACTTCAGAATGAACTCGACTATCTTAAAAACGAGAAACGTAAAGAGATCGTAGAAAGCATCAGAATTGCGCTTTCCTTCGGTGACCTTTCGGAAAACAGCGAATACGATGAGGCTAAAACTCAGCAGGCAAAGGTTGAGGGACGTATTCAGGAGCTTGAAGAAATGCTCAAAAACGTAAAGGTTATCTCTGACGATCAGATCAGTACCGACGCTGTAAGCATCGGTTCTAAGGTCCTTGTTTTCAACGCTACCAAGAAGATGGACGTTGAATATAATATCGTCGGATCCACCGAGGCGGCTCCTCTGCTTCATAAGATTTCTGATCAGTCGCCTATCGGAAAGGCACTTCTCGGACATAAGGTGGGAGAGAGCGTTACCGCTATCACTCCTGCGGGAGAGGTTACTCTCGAAATCATGAGCATTACCAAGTAAGACATAGGACTTATATAGCGAAAGGCATTTAAAATGGAAGAAAACAGAAACGAAAACGTGCAGAATGTGCAGACTGAGGAAAACCTCAGTGAAATTCTTAAAGTCAGAAGAGATAAGCTTGCCGAGCTTCAAAGCGTAGGCAAGGATCCCTTTGCAATTACAAAATATGACGTAAGCGCGTCGAGCACGAAAATAAAAAGTGAATTCGTCGATGAAACCGAGATGAAGGTTTCGATTGCAGGTAGGCTTATGAGCCGCCGTATCATGGGTAAGGCTTCGTTCGGTCACGTTGACGACGGAGAGGGAACTATTCAGGTGTATTTCCGCCGCGACGACGTCGGAGAAGCTGAATATGCAGAGTTCAAAAAGTGGGATATAGGCGATATTATCGGTGTTGAAGGCTTCGTTTTCAGAACCAAGACCGGAGAAATATCGGTACACGCGCAGAAGATCACGCTTCTTGCAAAGTCGCTCCTTCCGCTTCCCGAAAAGTTCCACGGACTTACCGACAGAGATACCAGATACCGTCAGAGATACGTTGACCTTATCGTAAATCCCGAGGTCAAGGATACCTTTGTAAAGCGTAGCCAGATCATGCGCGAGCTTCGCAATTTCCTCGATAGTAAGGGATTTCTTGAAGTTGATACTCCTATCCTCACACCCTTTGAGATAGGCGCGTCCGCTCGCCCCTTCTATACTCACCATAATACACTGAATATGGATATGGTGCTTCGTATCGAAACCGAGCTTTACCTCAAACGCCTTGTCGTCGGAGGAATGAATAAGGTTTATGAGGTTGGCCGTATCTTCCGTAACGAGGGTATGGATACCAAGCATAACCCTGAGTTCACTACGATCGAGCTTTATCAGGCATATACCGATTTCTACGGTATGATGGATCTTGTTGAAGAGATGATGAAAACGGTCGCTATGAACGTCTGCGGAACTCTCCAAATAAATTATCAGGGCAAGGAGATAGACCTTGGTAATTGGGAAAGAATGACGATGATCGAGGCGGTCAAGAAGTATTCGGGCGTGGATTTTGCCGCTATTTCGAGCGACGAAGAGGCGATTGCTATTGCTAAGGAAAAGCACGTAGAGCTTCCCGAAATTCCCACTAAGGGTGCAATACTCGTCGAGTTCTTTGATGCTTTCGTTGAGGAAAACCTCATTCAGCCGACCTTTATCTACGATTACCCCGTGGAGAATAGCCCGCTTGCAAAGCGTAAGCCCGAGGATCCCGCATTCACCGAGCGCTTTGAGTATTTCATTAACGCTACCGAATTTGGAAATGCATTCTCCGAGCTTAACGATCCTATCGACCAGAAGCAACGCTTCGAAAAGCAGGTTGCGGACAGACTCGCACTCAATCCCGAAAGTCAGGCACAGGTCGATTACGACTAT
Source organism: Eubacteriales bacterium (assembly GCA_045657105.1). Taxonomy (GTDB): domain Bacteria; phylum Bacillota; class Clostridia; order Oscillospirales; family CAG-272; genus SIG672. Next base: position 1,198 of record JAZOSN010000013.1, on the reverse strand, counting down.
ATCACCGCTCTCGAATACGGACTTCCGCCTACGGGTGGTCTCGGCTTCGGCGTAGATAGACTCGTAATGCTCCTCACCGACTCGGCTTCGATAAGGGACGTTCTTTTGTTCCCCACCATGAAACCTTTGGACTAATATAGTTCAAAGAAACCCAGTAGTTATGCGGATTTTCGGTGGTTTAGAACCTTAAAAAACTACGCCACTACGCCAACTACTACGCCATTTTTCACAAGAGATTTGCAGAGAAAAGTCACTATGATAGGTTAAAGATCAAGCGCCGTGCAGTTTGCACGGCGCTTTCTTCATATAGTATATAGAGCGGTTGATCACGAGGTCAACCGCTCTATATATTATGAATTTATTTCTGCACCAAGATTGTTTTCTTGAAACGAGACCAAAATGTTCCCTATATTATTCTTGAAAGGAAAAATACAAAAATATTTTGTAAAATTATATTACCATCAGGAGGAGTTAATTATGGGAACTATTTACGGATATGTTCGTGTATCAAGCACGGATCAAAACGAGGACAGGCAGATGCTCGCTTTAGCGGAAGCAGGAGTGCCTAACCAGAAAATCTTTATTGACAAACAGTCGGGAAAAGATTTTGAGCGACCGCAGTATAAGAAAATGATTAAAAAGTTAAGTTCGGGCGATTTGCTTTACATATTAAGCATCGACCGTCTTGGACGTAATTATGAAGAAATTCAAAAACAATGGCGTGTACTTACAAAGGAAATAGGTGTGGACATATGCGTTATTGATATGCCCTTGCTCGATACACGAAACGGAAAGGATTTGATGGGTACGTTTATTGCGGACCTTGTATTGCAGATACTTTCGTTTGTGGCACAAAGTGAACGTGAAAACATTAAGAAGCGTCAAGAACAAGGCATTGCGGCTGCGAAAGCAAGGGGCGTTAAGTTTGGAAGACCAGAGAAAAGTGTCCCAGACGATTTCGGAGAAGTCGTTAAAGCATGGGAACAAAAAAGACTTCCATTTTCGGAAGTCTTGAAAAAATGCAATATGAGTGAAGCAACATTTTATCGGAGGTTGAGGGAATATCGGTTGCTTCACGGAGACAAATAAAACCACAACTCTCATAAGGTGTACCTTTTGATAAGTGTAATTATTTAAGTTAGTGTACCACAAAAATGTGAAAATTTCAAGTTGTTTCGCAATTCTAGTCGACAAAATT
>JAZOSN010000012.1:0-24278 GCA_045657105.1 Eubacteriales bacterium | reverse complement strand
GGGAAGCGGAACGGGTCCGGAAACCTCAGCGCCGTTTCTCTTAGCGGTTTCAACGATCTTCTCTGCCGCCTGGTCGATAAGTGCGTGGTCGTAACTCTTGAGTCTGATTCTGATCTTCTCTTTAACTGCCACTTGCTTTTTCCTCCTTATTTAATGTTAAGCAGGGCGGACTTCGTAACACTCTGCCGTGTGTTTCCAAACCTTCCTTGCTTTAATCCGAATCCATACGATGCAACTCTTTCGTATAAAATCCGGAAAAACTTCAAGAATAAGATTTGTAACGCGTGCCAAATGCTCCAAAGTGCCGTTTCGCCCGATTGATACGGACATACTCCGGCAGAATTACCCGCATATTTGCGGCAACCTCTGCCATCAGCGCATCAAGCTCGAACATTATATCATACAACTACTGTAATTGTCAATATTTTCTCTCGATTTTTTTGCCGATATCAGCCTTTGTTAACAGAATGTTTACAATTTTTGGAGCACTTTCATAAAAAAATCGAGATTTTTTGTGCTTTTCGGAAAATTTTAAGTCGTTTTTCAGGCACTTCGCGCTCTGCATTCAGAGAATTACGGTAGATAAGTCCTCGACACGAAGCGATAAAATCTCCGTTTTTACGCTTTACGTATTGACAAACGCGTCGAATTATGGTATATTATATATGAAAATACAAAAAATTGGAAGGAGTACCAAATGAAGGCAACAGGCATCGTGCGCAAGATCGACGCGCTCGGAAGAATAGTTTTACCCATTGAGATCAGAGATACGCTCGGAATAAAAGAAAGAGACCCTCTCGAAATCTTTGTAGACGGTGAGAATATTGTTTTCAAGAAATATTCTCCTACCTGCATTTTCTGTGACTCAACCGAAAATCTCACGCTCTACAAGAGCAAGCTTATTTGTCCCGACTGCATAAACGATATTGCAAACAAGTAATTCAAACCCAAATAAAAAGCAAACGGATAGGACGCGTTTCCTATCCGTTTGTTTTGTTATATATTATAATATAATAAAAGGAAGAGTTTTTTCAAAAAAGAGCGAAAAAGGTTCACTTCTCCGCTCTTTTGTCAGTATGCGTTTTACGCTTTTTTCTTCTTAGCGATCACAACGCCGATTATCGCTACTATGATAGCGACCGCCGCAACCGCCGCGATTATGATCCAGGTCATAGATCCGCCGCCCTTGTTCTCGTCGTCATTCGGAGTTTCGTCCTCAGGAGCCTCGTCCTTGGGAGCTTCGTCCTTCGGAGTTTCGTCGTCGGGAGTATCCGCAGGATCGTCCGGTGTGTCGGTGGGATCATCGGGGGTGTCCGTAGGATCGTCGGGAGTGTCAGTGGGATCGTCCGGAGTATCGGGAGTTACAGTGAGTTCCTCGTCGGAAACGTTTCCTTCAATAGTCACGTCAAAGATCTTGGTGTCAACGTGATATCCCATACCGGCACGGATACCGACCTCGCCGCCAAAGGGAACGCAGGATCCGTCATCTCTGTCGAGCTCGGTGATATGAATATCTCCGACGCTTACCTTGACCGCACCCTTTTCGGTGAATTCAACAGTAAGCTTGACCTTGCCGCTATCCTTGATAGCCTGCCACTGATCGGGATACTTTTTAGAGAGATCTATACTTATTCTCGCAGGGAACTCCTCAGTAGTCTTCTGCCATCCGTAATTCACGCGATTCACCAGAAGTGTGTCGCGCATGAACATAACTACGTAATACTGCGAAATATTTTCAATGTTATTTACCGAGTTTCCTTTGGAACCATATACGGCCTTGCCGCCGAAGATGATTGCGGTATCATTGGATCCCGTGTTCGGGTTAGTTTCAGCATCGGGCGCACGAGTCGCCATAAGGCTGTCGGTGTCAAACGTAACGCTTATCTTACCCTCGGTCATATACTTATTCCATATCGCCTGTCTTGCCGCTTTAAGCTTGTTTCCGTCGATACGGAAAAGTCCGCCTTCAAGAGCCGAGATTGATCCGACCTTTGCGGTCCAGCCTTCGAAATCGGTGACCTCGGGAGTATCGGGTGTTTCGGGAGCGATCTCGGTTATAGGAGTGATCGAGGCTGCAAGGATCTTGGTGGGAACGTGATATCCCATACCGGTACGAACGCCTATCTCACCGCCGTAAGGTATATACGTGCCCGCCTCATAGGAAAGCTTTTCGATAGGATTTCCGTTTACTCTTACCTTAATTGCGCCCTGTGCGGTATACTCAACGTCAAGCTTTATTTTTCCGCTGTTCTTTATAGTGTCCCAGCTTGCTCCGAGAGCCTCGGAAAGCTTAACCGAAGTGATCGTCTTAAAGGGCTTGCTCTTGATCTCGCCGTCAACCTCCTGCATGCGGTCCTTTTCTACCGATGCAAAAACGAGGTTGTTTCCCGAAAAATACAGGAAATAGAAATTTGCCGCATACTCAATATCAGCAGCGTTGAAATCGGTCTTGTTTGCACCGAAAGCCTTGATTCCGCTTCCACCGAAGATAATTCCCTGGTCATTAGCTCGTTTAGGATCGTCAGCACGCCCTGCCATAACACTATACGAATCAAAGGTAATGCTGATCTTAGCGGCAGTATACTCGCCGTTATACATTGCCTGTCTTACCTGCTTTTTATTAACGAGCGTAGAGGGTCCCTCTGCCTCGTTGTATGCAGGTATCTGGAACACGCCGTTTTCAAGCTCGACAACCTTGCCGATCTTCGCGGTCCAGTCCGAAATTTTGCTTCCGTCGCCGACTTCTGCCGCCGAAAGGCTAAGCGGAAGCGCGCAAAGCACGAAAGTAAGTACGAGCAGTAAGCTTAAAATTCTCTTTTTCATAAATGTTCCTCCATTTGTTTTATTTAAGAGAGTTTTCTGCTAGTTATTATATCACAATTTCACAACAAGTCAACGATTTTTAAGACTTCGACCTATAATTCGGCGTTTTACGGCAAATTGTCACCGTTTTTTTGTGCATTTTAACAAAAAGTACCCCAAATCAGTAACTTCAGCTTATTTTAGCTCCGCCGTTTTCGAGTATGAGTATACCTGCAAGCAGAGCAGTTTATATAAGCAGTCCGTCGTGGTGTTGCATAGCTTAGTCCTTTCTCGGATAAATCTGTTCTTCAACGAGCATTATATACCGTCCGTCCAAAAATAAATAGATGAAGTGAATTTTTCAAAAATCTTTGATATTTTTTACAATTTTCCCCGATGAAACTTGACAAAATCGAATAAATATAGTATTATAAATATGTATGTTAATTTGTAGACGCAGAAAGTGACGTTTTTATGGCAAAAAGTATGACCGCTTACGGCAGATGTGTCGGAAGCACTCAAAACAAAAACATAACCGTCGAAATAAAAAGCGTAAACAGTCGCTATTTTGACGGACAGATCAAAATCTCGCGAGCTTTTTCTTATCTTGAAGAGAAAGTCAAAAATTACGTTCAGAGCCACGTTTCACGCGGAAAGGTTGACGTTTGGGTCGGAGTTGAGGTCACCGAAAATCTCGCAAGCGAGATAAAACTCGACAAAGCGTACGCTAAGACCTATATAAACGCTCTTGAGGCGCTTCGTGACGAGTTCGATCTCCGCGACGACATTTCGGTAATGCGAGTCGCTCAGAACAGGGACATCTTCGTATTCACAACCTCCGAGGAGGACGCGGACGCCGCTTGGAGCGAGATACTTCCCTTCCTTGAAAAAGCTATGGAGGTCTTCCTCAAAGCAAGAGAGTCCGAGGGCGAGAAGCTTATTTCCGACCTCGTTCAGAAAAAGGCTCACGTTGCCGAGCTTGCCGCAGAGGTAGGAAAGCTGAGCGAGAATGCCACCTCGGGATACCGCGACAGACTTGAAGCCCGTATCAGAAGCTTCCTTGAAGATCACACGATAACGATAGACGAGTCTAGAATACTCACCGAGTGTGCGATATTTGCAGACAAGGTAGCCGTTGACGAGGAGCTCGTTCGGCTTTCGAGCCATTTCGCGGCTTTCGACGAGATACTCACGTCCGATCAACCCATCGGAAAACGACTCGATTTTCTCATTCAGGAAATGAACAGAGAAACTAACACGATCGGATCAAAGTGCAGTGATGCCAAGATCGCGCATATCGTGGTCGAAATGAAAAACGAGCTCGAAAAGATCCGCGAGCAGGTACAGAACATCGAATAATTCGGAGGGGGAACGCAGATGACACTTCTGAATATAGGATTTGGCAACATGGTTTCGGCAGAGCGCATCGTTTCGATAGTTTCTCCCGACGCCGCGCCGATAAAGCGTCTGGTACAGGACGCGAGAGATGCAGGAACGGTCATAGACGCGTCCTGCGGAAAAAAGACTCTGTCTGTTATAATCTGTGACAGCAGACATATAATTCTCTCGTCGCTTTCGACGGAGGTCCTTTCTTCAAGACTTGAAAACGTGTCTGAGCAAGGCAAAGAAAACGAAGAAATTTAGTTTCCTCTTATTTTCACTAAACAATGTCAATAATATCAACATAAAGTAAGATTTAAAGGAGTTAAAAATGTTAATTCAGCCCTCTATCGTAGAACTCACCAAAGACAAATACAACGCTTATACCGTAGTTATCGCAGCAGCTAAGGGTGCCCGTATGGTAACCGACGAGTACGTTGCTCAGAGAGAGCGCGCAGACCGTATGGTTGCAAACAAGGAAACCGACAAGCCGCTCCACACTCTTATCGAGAGCGAATACCGCGACGAGAAGTCGGTAAAGGTAGCAGTAAGACGCCTTCACGAAGGAAAGTATCTTATAACCAACGCGCCCAATCTCGACGGTACACTCGTAGACGAAACGGAAACGCCGAACGATACTTCTTCGGACAACTGAAAAAAGCACGGCGGATAAACTTTGTTTTATTCGCCGTTTTTACACTACATTTTAAGTTTAAAAAAGCTTCACACGAAAGGAGGACGGACGTGGCTTACAGGATTGTTGGAGTGCATATCCTTTCACTGCCTTATCACGCGGATAAGGAATACGAATATTATCTCCCTATCGATTTCGACAAAAACGTAACGCGCGGGAGCCTTGTCGTCGTCCCTTTCGGCGGAGGAAACAAAAAGCTTATTGCGGTCGTCACCTCGTTAAGAGCGGGGGACGATATATCGAAATTCAAGCCTGCCCTTTCGCCCATAGATCATATTTCACTCAGTGAAGAGCAACTTGGTGTATGCGAGTATCTGAAAGATCAGATCTTTTGCTCTATCGGAGATGCGGTCAAGGCGATGATACCGTCGGCGGCACTCTCAAAAATACACGAGATCTACCGCGCGCTTCCCGAAAAAGAGGACCGCGTCGAGCTTAGCCAAAAGGCGCTCGTTGTCTGGGATTTCATCAGGCAGTCGCCACCCGGTGTAAGTGTTGAAAGACTTGTCGCGCGTTTTGGAAAAGCGGTGTCGTCGATACTTCCAAAGCTCGTCGAATACTCATATGCCGAGAAAATAACCGAAATAAAGGACGGCGCGCGCAAAAAAGAGATCGAAATAGTACACCCTAAGCTTTCTCCCGAAGAGGCAGAGGCTTATATTTCAGGTGACAAGAAGATAAAAGGTGCGAAACGTATTCTGATACTTTCCTATCTTTCGGAAAACGGAGCCTGCAAAGCCGAGGAGCTTTGCGAGCGTATAGGAGTTACGAAAAAACAGATCTCGGCGCTTTGTGAAATGGGGCTTGTCGAGATCGAAAAACGCGAAATACTCAGAAGCCCTTATAATATCCCGAAAAACGCCGACAGAATATCCGAGCTTTCACAGCACCAGACGGCGGCTTTTGAAAAAATAGACGCTCTGCTCTCATCGGGCGAGGCGAAGGCGGCACTCCTTCACGGAATAACCGGAAGCGGAAAAACGCACGTCATAAAGGCGGCGATAGACAAGGTGATCTCGTCGGGCAGACAGGTCATAGTTCTCGTTCCCGAGATCGCGCTCACACCTCAGACGGTAGAAACCTTCTGCTCGTTTTACGGCGACAGAGTTGCACTCTGGCACTCGGGTCTTTCGGCGGGCGAGCGATACGATACTTGGAGAAAAATAACCGGCGGAGGCGCCGATATTTGCATCGGTACGCGCTCTGCGGTGTTCGCTCCCTTCCCAAATCTCGGAATGATCGTCATAGACGAGGAGCACGAGCACACCTACAAATCCGAGCAATCCCCGAAATATCACGCGCGCGACGTAGCGAGATACAGATGTGTAAAAAACAACGCGCTTATGCTTCTTTCGTCGGCAACTCCGTCGGTCGAAAGCTATTACAGAGCAAAAGAGGGGATCTACACTCTCATAGAGATGACAGAACGTTATAACAATGCGCTCCTTCCCGAAACGATAATTTCGGATCTCAGAGCAGACGCCGAAAACGGCAATCGCTCCCCGATAGGAGCAGTTCTCGGTGACGCTCTGCGAAAAACAAACGCGGAAAGCTCCCAGAGCATACTTTTTATCAACCGCAGAGGATATAACAATTTCCTTTCCTGCACGACCTGCGGAGAGGTCATAACCTGTCCGCGTTGCAGTGTATCGCTCACTTATCACGCCAAAAGCAGAAACGACAGGTACGGACATCTCGTATGCCACTACTGCGGACATCGCGAAGATATACCTCAAAGATGCCCGGAATGTGCATCGGAAACGGTGAATTTCCTTGGATTTGGCACTCAGAGAGCGCAGGAAATGCTATGCGAAGAGTTCCCGAATATGAGAGTTATGCGTATGGACGCCGACACGACGACCGCAAAATTCTCGTTTGACAAAATGCTTTCCGAGTTCAGACACGGAGAGGCAGATGTGCTTATCGGAACTCAGATGGTAACGAAAGGTCACGATTTCCCTAACGTTGCACTCGTCGGAGTTCTGCTTGCTGACACGTCGCTATATCTCGATGATTATCGCGCAAACGAGCGAACCTTTGCACTCATTACTCAGGTAATAGGACGCGCGGGACGCGGCGAGAAAAAAGGCAAGGCGGTAATACAGACCTACCTTCCCGACCACCCCGTACTGCTTCTTGCCGCCGCGCAGGATTACAAGGCGTTTTACGCGAACGACATCGCGCTCAGACGCTCGCTCGTATTCCCGCCGTTCTGCGACATCGCGCTCATTTCGCTTTCGTCAAGCGACGAAAAGATGCTCCTGAACGTATCCGCGCTGTTTGCAAATGAGCTTCGCTCTCTTATGAGCGGAGAGTTCAGTGACGTAAGGCTCTCCGTATTCGGTCCGTTCGAGGCACCGATATACAAGGTAAACGACGTATATCATATGCGTTTTATAATAAAGTGCCGCTCAAACAAGCGCACGAGAGAGCTTTTTGCTAAAATTCTCCTCGATTTTCAGAGAAAAACGAGCAAAAAGATCTCACTGTCAATAGACATAAATCCTGCAAGTCTATAAATCTGCACAAGCAAAAGAAAGGATCAAACAAAATGGCAATACTTACGATAAGAACGGACAGCGATCCCATACTCTCAAAGGTCTGCCGTCCGATAGATGAAATAACACCCAGAATCACCACCCTGCTCGACGATATGGTAGAAACTATGAGAAGCGCAGAGGGCGTCGGACTCGCAGGTCCGCAGGTCGGAGTTGCTCGCCGCATCGTGGTAGTCGAATGTACTCCCGGCGAGGTTTATGAACTGATAAATCCGGTAATCATCGAAAAAGACGGCGTTCAGCTCGGCAAAGAGGGTTGCCTTTCCCTGCCCGGTCAGTGCGGCATTGTTTCCCGTCCCATGACCGTAACGGTCGAGGCGACGAACCGTAGCGGTAAGCGCTTTACCGTCACGGGCACAGGACTTCTCGCACGCGCATTTTGCCACGAGCTCGACCATCTCGACGGAATTCTTTACCCCAAGGTAGCACAGAGAATGCTCACCTACGAAGAGCTTATGAAAATGAGCGAGGAGTAAACCCTTTTGAGAAAAGGGTTTACTAATCCCCAAAAGCCTTCTTCGGGAAACCTTTTTGTAAAAAGTTTTCCCAAACCCTTTCAAAAACTTTAATTAAAAGGAACGACCTAAGCTATGAAAATTTTATTTATGGGCACTCCCGATTTTGCGGTGAACTCATTTACTGCACTCTGCCGTGAATTTTCGGTAGTGGGAGTCATAACTCAGCCCGACAAGCCGAAAGGAAGAGGCTATACTCTCACGCCTCCGCCCGTCAAGGTCGAGGCAGAAAAGCTCGGTATCCCCGTATATCAACCCGAAACACTGAAAGACGGTGCGATAAAGGAGCTTCTCGAAAAGCTCTCTCCCGATCTTATCGCGGTCGTGGCATACGGGAAAATTCTTCCTTCCTATATACTTGACTACCCAAAATACGGTTGCATAAATCTCCACGGCTCGCTTCTCCCGAAATACAGAGGTGCTGCTCCGATGCAAAGAGCGATCATAGACGGCGAAAAGGTCACCGGCGTAACCACGATGTATATGGCGCAGGGACTTGACACGGGCGATATGCTCGAAAAAGTCACGGTCGAGATCGGCGAAAACGATAATTTTGAGGATATCCACGACCGCCTCGCGTCTGTCGGCGCAGAGCTTCTCGTGTCAACAGTCAGAAAGCTTGAAAAGGACGAAATAATCCCCGAAAAGCAGGACGATGCTCTCTCGACTTATGCGGCAAAAATCGAAAAGCCTGACTGTCTTATCGATTTTTCAAAGAGCGCACAGGAGATACACGATCTTATAAGAGGACTTTCTCCGATTCCCCTCTCATTTGCATATTTAAACGGCAAAATGCTCAAAATAAGATCATCGCTTATCATCGAAAAGCAGGGGTCTTTTGGCAAGGCAGGCGAAGTCGTATCGGCAGATTCAAAGGGTATTACCGTAGTCTGCGGTGACGGAAAGCTCCTTATTACCGAGGTCGTACCGGAAGGCAAAAAGCCGATGAGCGCCGTATCTTTTGTGAACGGCAGAGGTGTTGCCGCCGGTAACATTCTGACATCAAACAGGGAATAAAAATGAACGTACGAAGAGCCGCATATAATATACTTTCAGAAAGCGAAAGATCAAAAAAATACATTTCTCTCGCACTTGACTCGTATATATCGTCAAACGGCGTTGTCGGAGAGGACAGATCTCTTCTCTCGGCGCTCGTTTACGGAGTTACCGAGCGAAGGATCACCCTCGACTATTTTATTGAGGTCTTTTCGGGCAGAAGCATTTCTTCTCTTGACAAAGAGGTCGTTTATCTTCTCCGCCTCGGGGCGTATCAGATAATTTATCTTGACAAGATTCCCGACAGTGCAGCGGTAAACGAGAGTGTAAAGCTCGCATCGAGATATGCTTCAAGATCGAAGAATTTTATAAACGCTATCCTTCGCCGCATCTGCCGCGAAAAGGACGCGCTTCCCTATCCGAGCGATCCGACCGAGCGAGTTTCAATAGAAAACTCTCTCCCAAGGGCGCTTTGCGAGCACTTTAAACGGGATTACCCCGAGGACTGGACCGATATAGTATCTGCCTCAAACTCAAAGCCGCATATAACGCTTACGACAAACACTCTGAAAATCTCTCGCGATGAGCTTGCGCGCACGATTGGTGAAAGCTGCGAAAAAACAGTTTTTTCGGATAAAGGTCTGCGCCTCAGATCAAATTTTGCAGTGTCTGAGTTTTCTCCGCTGCGCGAAGGGCTGTGCTACGTTCAGGACGAAGCCTCGCAGATAGCGGTATCGGCGCTCTCCCCAAAAGCAGGAGATACCGTGATCGACGTCTGCTCCTGCCCGGGCGGAAAAGCATTTTTTGCCGCAATATCAATGGAAAACACAGGCAAGATATACTGCTTTGACCTGCACGAGTCTAAGCTTTCGCTGATTAAAAATCAGGCAAAAAAGCTTGGCATTGATATTCTCGAAATCGCCCGTAACGACTCGCGCTTTGCAAGAGAGGACCTTATCGGCAAAGCCGACAGAGTAATCTGCGACCTTCCCTGCTCGGGGCTCGGTGTCATCGCCAAAAAGCCCGAGATACGTCATAAGGACGTAATGTCGCTCGGCGAGCTCGACGGCATTCAAAAGGAAATTCTTGAAGCCTCGGCAAAATACGTAAAGGTCGGAGGTAAGCTGCTTTATTCCACCTGCACGCTCAGAAAATCCGAAAACGAGGACAGAGTGCTCGAATTTCTGAAAGAAAACGAAAATTTTAGAGCAAGCGCATTCAAGGTCGGCGAGCTTGACGCAGATAGCGGCATGATAACGCTTTTGCCTTCAAAGCATAATACCGACGGATTTTTCATCGCGCTTCTCACAAGAATATCCTGAAAGCGCTTATAAACGAAAGGAAAAAATATGTTTTATATCGACTGGACTTATATAATTCTCGTTATGCCTGCCGTTATTTTCTCACTTTGGGCAAGCTCGAGAGTTAACAGTACCTTTGAAAAATATTCAAAGCAAAATTCAATGCGCCGTATGACGGGCGCCGAAGCGGCAGAGAGAGTTCTCAGAGCAAACGGAATATACAACGTAAAAATAGAAAGAGTCGCCGGAAATCTGACTGACCACTACGATCCCAAGGCTAACGTAATACGTCTTTCAGACGTGGTCTACAACTCTGTATCGACCGCCGCTATCGGAGTTGCCGCTCACGAGGCAGGACACGCCGTTCAACACGCGCAAAACTACGCTCCCGTCAAGATAAGAACCGCGATAGTTCCGATCACGAATATCGGATCAAAGCTTTCAATACCGCTTATTTTCCTCGGAATACTCCTGTCCTATATGGGAGCGATATTCTCGTTCATCGCATATGCAGGCGTTGCGGCGTTTGGACTTTGCGTAGTCTTTCAGCTGGTAACTCTGCCGACCGAGTTCAACGCGAGCAAAAGAGCGCTCGTTGCTATTGAGCAGTGCGGAATACTGAGCAGTGACGAGCTTGAAGGCTCGAAAAAGGTGCTCTCTGCCGCCGCTCTCACCTATGTTGCCGCACTTGCAGTAACCCTTATGCAGTTTTTAAGACTCTTCCTTCTGGTATCCGGATCGGGAAACAGAAGAAAATAAAGAAACAGAAAAACGCCGACGATGTCGGCGTTTTTCTGTTTTTTATTTCGCCTTGCTTCTGAAAACAAGTGCCGAGATCAGAGCCGCAACGAGCGTGACGCTTATGCCTGCCGAAGCCGCCGTAAGTCCTCCCGTGAAAGCGCCGATAAGACCGTCGCTCTCTACTGCTTTCATAACACCCGAGGCAAGGACGTTACCAAATCCGGTGAGCGGCACAGACGCTCCGCAACCCGCAAAATCGACGAGCGGTTGATAAACGCCTACCGCTCCGAGTACAGTTCCCAAAACGACGTAAATTACGAGTATCCTTGCAGGAGTCATCTTCGTTTTGTCAATGAGTATCTGTGCAGGCACGCAAAGCGCGCCGCCGATAAGAAATGCCCACAAAAATTGCATTTTAATTTCCTTCTTCCCTTATATTTGCCGAAAAATGCACGAGATGTGCGACCGCCGGTATCGTCAGTCCCTGTTGCAGGCTCGTCGGACTCATAAGCGCGCCCGTTCCGATGAAAAGCACCTCACGAAGCTTTCCTGCCTCTATCTCGGGCAGGATTTTAGTGGCGAGAACGAGAGCGCTGCAACCGCAACCCGAGCCGCCCGCATGCATATCCTGATTTTCGCGGTCGAATACGATGAGTCCGCAGTCGTTATAGTTTTCACCGAGCTTTTTGCCTCGCTTTGCCATAAGCTCCTTTACTATCGAGTATCCCTCGTAGCCGAGGTCGCCCGTCACTATGAGATCGTAGTCGGACGGCTTCGTAGAGCTTTTTTCAAAAAAGGTGCAAAGTGTGTCTATCGCCGCGGGTGCCATCGCCGCGCCCATATTGTTTATATCCTTTATGCCGCCGTCGCGGACGGTTCCGAACATAACCTCACTGATCTGCGCCCTGCGCGGCTCGTGTGATATAACGAACGCGCCCGATGCGGTGACCGTTCTCTGAGATGTCGGCGTTCTCTGTCCGCCGTATTCAAGCGGAAAACGGAACTGTCTTTCCGCCGAGCAAAAGTGCGACGAGGTGACCGCTCCCGCGTTTTTTGCATAGCCTGCCGACACCGAAAGCGAGGCGAGCGCAATAGACTCGGCGCAGGTCGAGCAGGCTCCGTAGAGTCCTATATACGGCGTTTCAAAGTCGATAAGCCCGTAGTTTGACGAGGTACACTGATTCATAAGATCGCCTGCGAAAACGCAGTCAACCTTCGTTCCGGGCGCAAGCTTTGAAAGCGCACCCGAAAAGGATCGCCTTTGCATCTCGCTCTCGGCTTTTTCCCAAGTATCCTTTGAAAAGCGGTCGTCCCCCGAATATTCCTCGATAAGGTGACCGATCGGTCCCTCTTTTTCTTTTCTGCCCGCCACGGCGTAGTAGGATAACACCGACGGTCTGTTTTGTAATTTCACGTACATTTTTCTTTACCTTCGTTTTTGTTTTATTGTTTGCAGAGAAGGTAAAATTATTCTTTTGAAAAAAATAAAACCTCGCCGCGCGGTGAGGTTTTTGTATTTCACAAATTTGCAGGAATCCATTTTTCGGCATACAAATTATATTCCTTGGCAATTTGTTGTATTTCTTCGAACGAAAAACTGCAACCAATGTGAATATAGTAATCGTAGCCTGTTTCAAAAACAAACTCTTCCGAAAACAATCGTCCCCAACAGTTTTCCCGAAGACATTCCCGTATAAACTCCTTACTTTGACACAAATCAAGCGTCTGCCCATTATGCAATAAAAATTTGTTTTGACCTTCAATATCCTTGACAGTTAAAAATGTTATGTTCTGAACATTACACACGTTAAGAACGAAATCAATATACATTTTTTCAACTTCTGAATATTCACTTTCGGTAAATAATTTTCCGTCGAAAGTTTTACCTATATCTGACATAGACGTCCATTCGTTCTTTTGATATATACCGTCAGTTCTATGCCGAGAATCGTATTTAGATATTCTGTAATATTCCATATATGGTTCTTATACTCCGCATATAGCCAATCATTTGGACGCTTCACACCTTCGCAGGAAATCTCGTTACGAGCTCTCCGAGGTGCTCGTCGTAGCCTGCCATAATTTCGGTAAATTTGCCGTTTTCGTATTCAAAAACCGAAACGGAAGCGTTCGTTACCCAGCGTATGTTCTTCATCTCTTCGATCGGCTTTCCCGCACAGTGGCATCTGAGCGATCTTATAGGCGTCGCGTGAGTTGCGATAACCACCGTTTTTCCTTCGTTTTCCTCGGCTATTTTTACAAGTGCCGAAACAAATCTCTCTTGCAGATGCGCTACCGATTCTCCGCCGTCACAGATCACCTTTCCAATGTCGTGGAGCCAAGTTTCACGGTACATCTCGAAGCTCTCGAAAAGCTCATCAAAGCGCTTTCCCTCCCAAAGTCCTGCATTTATCTCGCGCAGATCCTTGCTTGGCATCGGAGCTTCTCCTATTTTACTTGCAATCGCCTGTCCGACCGCAAAGGCTCTTTTGAGGTCGCTCGTATACACCTTATCGACTTTATACGTACTGCACACGTACTCCGCAGTTTTTTCTGCCTGCAAAAGTCCGAGCTCGGACGGCGGCGAGTCGAAATGACCCGCAAAGACCTCGTTTACGTTTGCCATACTTTGTCCGTGTCTTATAATTAAAAATCTTGTCATTTTATATTCCTTTCACGTTCACAGAGCAAGTAGGCGGCATTGCCGTTTTTCAAAGTAGCAGGTGTACTCAAATCCCATTTCTTTAAGCATTTCGGCACTTTGTGCGAAATTATCTCCCATCTTTTTCGGATGGTGTGCGTCACTGCTCATCGTAATAAGATATCCGCCCATCTCGCGATACATTTTAATTATCCACTCGTCGGGATAGATTATACCGAGGTCGCGCTTCGGTGACGTGCTTACCTCCATCGCAATACTGCGCTCAATGATCTTTTCAAGAATTTTTCTGATCTTGCTTTCGTACGGATGAAGGTCTAAATTAAGTCCTTTTTTCCTTATGATATATCCCTTTACGCACCCGAGATGCGCCATAACGTCTATATCCTGCTCGCTGACACACCGCAAAACGTCATCAAAATAAAGATCGAAAAAGTCTGCTATTTCCTTTTCGGAAACGTCCTGCCACGCTATCTGCGAAAACGCTCTCTGCATTCCCGTTTTTCCGTCGGTAAGCGGACTTTTTACTGCGTGCACCGAGCCGATTATAACATCGTAAGGCAGAAGCTCCGTTACCCTTTTCGTATGCTCGGGAAACCAAAAGCCCTCGCCTATCTCAACGCCTGTGAGAAGCTGACATCGATCTCCAAAGAGCTTTTGCGCCTCTTTCGTTTCGTTATAAGACTCGATAAGATTTGTGTAAATGTCAAGATCCGCATCGTCACAGCACATAAAAACGTCACAATGATCGGTCACTGCCATTATCTTAACGCCTGCCTCTACTGCTGAGCTGCACATTTCGGCAACGGGGAATTTCGCGTCGTGCGAATTTCTCGAATGAGTGTGCATATCGGCAAAACGGCACTTACCTCTTACAGGCTCTGCCTCGCCGTTTTTCAAACGTTCCTTTTCGATGTTTCCGAGAACTTGAAGCTCCATAAAACACACCTTCTTTAACTTGTTAAATTTATTATATACCCCCTTTTTTTGTTTGTCAACAGAAAAAACTGTGGAACAAGTTTGAAATATTTACTTTTATCTATTTATTTTCGGTAAAATTTAGTGTATAATGTCTTTACAAGATATAATGAAGGGAGAAAAACGAATATGGTTATTTCAAGATACAGCGTCTTTGCAGACATTTCGCAAAACACAACCTTTCTGTTTTTTTCAGACCTTCACGGTTGCGACAACGCTCCTCTTTTCGAGGCTATAAAAACCGTACCTCACGACGCTATTCTTATAGGCGGCGATCTCATACACGATGAAAACAACTACAAAAGGGGCTTTGAATTTCTGGAAGGTCTGCCCGACGGCGAAAAGTGCTTCGTCTGTCTTGGAAATCACGATAGCTGTTTCCCCGGAGAGGTAAGAAAGGAAATAACCTCACGCGGAGCCATACTTCTTGACAACTCCTACGTTGATTTTCGAGGCATAAAGCTCGGCTCCCTGACCTCGGGCGAGTTTTATATGCCGGATATGAAGCCGGACCTCGCGTGGCTCGAAAAGTTCTCAAAGCTTGAAGGATTTAAGGTCCTTCTCTGTCACAGACCTGAATACTTTAAAAAATACATAAAAAAGCTGCCCGTCGATCTGACCGTTTCCGGTCACGCTCACGGCGGACAGTGGAGAGTTGCAGGCAGAGGGATCTACGCCCCCGGACAGGGCGTTTTTCCGAAATACACCTCGGGAATGTACGAAAACCGACTGATCGTCGGCAGAGGACTCGGAAATCCTCATATTATTCCGAGAATAAACAACTCGCCCGAGATACTCGTTATAGAAATCAAAGGCAAAACGGAGGAACAAATATGAAAAAACTGATTTCGCTTCTCATAATACTCACCCTGCTTCTTACCGCCCTTGTCGGCTGTAAAAAAGACGGCGGCGAAAACGGCGGAGATACACCGAATACAGACGACGGTACTTTCGTTATACCCGAAGGACTGAGCGGAAACGACGTTATAAAGCTTCTGCTCGCCTCACAGCGTCTTAATTCTCAGCTTCTTAAAACCGAAGGCGATATTTTCGAAAACGGAGCAGAGGTAATGCAGACCCTCGCGAGCCGCGCGAGGGCAAATCTCAGCAGCGCGACCTATATTTCCACAACGCACGAAGCGGCGCGCGGCGGAAAGGTCGAGATAGACGGCGACACCTTCACGTGGAGCGGCTTTGTAGAAAACTGCAACTCCTACGATTATTTTGAAAATATCACCCAGAACATCGTAAGCTCCGCCGAGCGCGGCGCAGAGCTTATAGACAACACGAAAAAATACGTCAGAATAGTTGACAAATGGGTTGCCATCGGCGAGGAAAAATACTACCTTCACGTCGACGAAAACTCAGAAACGATATATATGCTCCGCGGCGATCAGCTCGATATCTGCAAACGCTACAAAAACGAGAGCGGAAAGAACGTTTACGAGCTTTATACGTCCTACAACTCGTCTGAAACGAGAATGTACTATATTCCGGGCGAGAGATACGAATTTACCGATCAACCAAAAAATGACGAAACGGGATCCACCTATTTCGTAGCCGACAGTTCAAAGGGCTTTTGGGAAACTCTCGTCATAGGAGAAGCACCGGCGCATTACAACGTTTCCTGCTTCGTTATGAAAAACGACATTTGCTACGACGTCCTTTACGATCACGTAAACGGCTCGATCCTCAGCCTCAAAACGATGAGCAGTGACAGGAAATCGGACATACTCTTCTTTATGGACAACACCGACAGAGATCTTATTTCGCTCCATCTCGGCGCGTTTAAAGGATTTGACAGCGTCGAAATAACCGCAGCTCCCGACAAAGTAGCGTCCTCGTGGGACTCCGATAACGAAGCGTCGGTAGTATATAACTCAGGTCCGGAGGAGCCTTATGCGGCAACGACAGGATTGGAAAGTGCCACCGTAAATCTCACAAACGGCAACAAAATAATTGCGGACGCGGCCTACGCAAACGGAAACGTAAAGGTACAGAGAGTGCTTGTCGGATACGGAAGCTCGGTCTACACGTCAGAGCTTGAGCTTATCGTGCTCGGCGAGAGTGACGAGGAAATCTTCGCAAATCTGAAAGCTTTTCTTGACGAAACGGGACTCAAGTGCAGGCGCGATATCGACACGATCCTCGGCGGAATACGCCGCGCGTACGTCGAGTTCGACAGCTTTATCGAGTATTACAAATGGAACGGAAATTCCGTTTCTACCGAGGAAAGTATCCGTGCCGCCACCTACGTTGAGGACGGCAAGCTTGCAAATTTTGCCGCAATGTACGATGCGGTAAAGAACGCCGAGGTTATAGATTTCTCCGACAAAGATGTCGTAGAGCTGAACATAAGCTTCTCACCCATAACCGTAGAATCTTACGGCAGCGCAAATTTTGACACAACGACCGTCCGCGTATCGGGACTGCAACTTACCGTCACCGACACGACGCTCTACGTTGAAAATCAGGCTTACATCGTAACCCTTGCACTACTGAAAATATCGGGTGAGGGGGACAATATAATACACCTTACGACCGAAAATCCGACCGAGATAACCTATACCGAAACAGACTCGTTTACAGTCGGCACCTTAGCCGCAACTGCTTATATCCCGACTCTCACGGCAGGTGAGTACACTCTCGTTGCGTACGTTGCAACGAGTGATAAGATAAGAGCATCGCAGTATATACCCGTCGTATTCACCGAGATAAATACCGAGCAGACCGACCTCGGCAACGCTACTCTTATTCCCTCGAAAAACGACAAAAACGAGCTTATTCTGAGCTTTATAGAAAACATTGATATAAACGTGGAATTTTCATCGGAAGCTGCTCTTGATTACGCGCAGCTCAAAGAGCTTATTGCCACGGAGGCGTACAAATACGGCGTCGCTTCCGACACTCCGATCGAGAAATACGACGCGGAAACGGATAGCTTTTCTGCTCTCGCAGGTGACGAAGCGATCACCGAAAGCGGACTTTACCGCCTTGCTTACAGCGTTCAGAACGGTGACGTAACGCTTAACGGCTATATCTACGCACAGTACTGCGCGCCCGAAATCGAACAGTAAAGCAAACTTAAAAGGCTTGCCAAGCGGCAAGCCTTTTATCTTGTCAAAACATTCTAACTATAAAGTAAACAACTCCGCAGGCAACGCTTGCCGCTACTCCGTAGCAGATAACGGGACCCGCGATTATGAATATCTTTGCGCCGAGCCCGAGTACCCAACCCTCGGCTTTATTGTCGATAGCAGGCGCAACGACCGAGTTCGCAAATCCGCTTATCGGCACGAGCGTTCCCGCGCCCGCGTGCTTGGCAATATTATCGAATATTCCAAATCCGGTAAGGATCGCCGTGAGTACCACTATACTTATCGAGGCGAGCGTGCGCGAGGTATCGGTGCTTACACCGAGCGCGGCGTATATCTCGAAAAAAAGCTGTCCGAGCGTACATATCGAGCCGCCGATCAGAAACGCTTTCAGAACGTTTATGGCGAATTTAGACTTATCGGCGCGCTTTGCGGCGTATTTCGGATAATATTTTTTATCTGTGTCCTTTGCGTACATTTTTACCACCTACTGATTTTATTTGTCTTATATATTTGCAAAAAATATGATAATATTCTTCTTTTTCTATTGCCTTATTTTTGATTTTGTGATAAAATAAGGTAAATAATTGTTTTGAGGAAATTTTATGTCAATTCTCACACCTAACAGCTTTTTTCAGAATATATACGAAATAACGCCCGAGTTTCTGAAAGAAAACTCAATAAAGGCAATCGTCAGTGATATCGACAACACGCTCGTCACATACGACGATCCCGAGCCGACCGAAAAGCTCCTGAAATGGTTTAAGAGCCTTGAAGAGGCAGGAATAAAGGTCGCCTTCATATCTAACAACAAGGGCGACAGAGTCGAGCTTTTCAACCGCTCGCTCGGCTATCACGCCTTTCCGAACGCGCACAAGCCGCTTATTAAGACGATGCTTCGAGCAATCGAAGCGCTCGGCGAGGGTAAGGAGCACACCGCCGCACTCGGCGATCAGATACTCACCGACATTCTGGCAGGAAACAGATCGGGAATACATACGATACTCGTGCCCCCGATCAAGGACAAGACCAATCTTTTCTTTAAGACCAAGCGTCTTTTGGAAAGGAGAACTGTCAAAAAATACTTAAAAGAACATACGGAGGCAAAGATAGATTATGAGCACACTGTTTGGGCCAAGTGGTAACAGTAAAGCATTTTACGAGTCAGGACTCAAACACACCTATCAGGCGCCGAAATGGGTAGCCGAAATGGGACTTGACGCCTACGAATACTCGGCAGGCAACGGCGTTGCGGGAAGCCTCGAAACCTTTGCAAAAATCGGTGCGGAAGCGAAAAAATACAATATAAAGATGTCCTTCCACACGCCTTATTTCATCTCGCTTTCGGGTATAGATCCCGAAAAAAGACTGAAAAGCCTTTCGTATATCGGTCAAAGTCTGGACGCTTCCGAGGCGCTCGGCGCGGATACCATCGTGATCCATATGGGAAGCGCAACCAAAATATCAAGAGAGGAAGGCATCGCGCTTTCAAAGGACACGGTATATAAAGCGCTTAAAGCATTTCCCGATACCAAGATCCGCTTCGGTCTTGAAACGATGGGTAAGCTCGGTCAGCTCGGCACGCTCGAAGAGGTGCTTGAAATCTGCCGTCTTGATCCCAGACTCTGCCCCGTCGTCGATTTCGGGCATCTGAACGCGAGAAACATCGGCAACTATTTCGTTACCGAGGACGATTACAGACGCGTTTTCGACACTATCGGCAAAGCTCTCGGATATGAATATGCCGACACGCTCCACTGCCATTTTTCTAAGATAGAATACACCGAAAAGGGCGAAAAAAGGCACCTTACGCTTGAAGATACCGTTTACGGTCCTGCCTTCGAGCCGCTTATGGAGGCTCTTGCAAAGGACGGATATTCGCCACGGATAATCTGTGAGTCAGACGGAACGCAGGCACACGACGCTCTTGAAATGAAAAAATACTATTTAAAGAGTCTGACCTGAAAACCCTTTTTGAAAATAAGTGTAACACAAATTGCAAGCAATTTGTTACAGACTTTCCCAAAAACTTTACTAAAAAGGACTTTTATTATGACTAAAAGAGAGAGGCTTATTGCATCGTTTCCCGAGGAAATCGATGCTCTCATCGTAACTTGCGAAAAAAACCAACGCTATCTGACAGGCTTTGATTTTACCGACGGCTACGTTATCGTGACCCGCGAAAAATCGGCGCTTTTCACAGATTTCAGATATATCGAGGCGGCAAACGCCGAGGCAGATCGCGACTACACGGTCTACATGTTCGAGCGCGGAAACACGTCCTCGCTTATGACCTCTTTTCTGAAAGAAAACTCGGCAAAGCGAGTCGGATTTGAGAGTATGACTCTTCCCTACGACGACCGCGAAAGACTCAGCAGACTGCTTCCCGAATTTGAGCTTTTCCCCGTCGGCGGACTTATCGAAGGACTCAGAGTTTTCAAGACAGAGGACGAGGTTGAAAATATGATAAAGGCTCAGCGCATAGCAGAAGCGGCGTTTGAGCACATACTCGGATATCTCTCTCTTAGCGTTACCGAGATAGACGTCGCTCTCGAGCTTGAATTCTTTATGCGAAGAAACGGTGCGGAGGCAATATCCTTCCCCACCATATCGGTATCGGGAAGCGCGTCCTCTATGCCTCACGGCGTTCCGAGAAACGTAAAGCTCGAAAAGGGCTTTCTGACTATGGACTTCGGCGCGGTATACAAGGGATACTGCTCGGATATGACGAGAACTGTCGTTATCGGTAAGGCAGATGCAGACGTAAGAAAGGTATATAATACAGTCCTCAGGGCGCAGACAGAGGCTCTTGCCGCTTATCGCGCGGGAATTACGGGCGGCGAGGCAGACAAGGTCGCGCGCGATATAATATACGGCGAAGGATATGAAGGTTGCTTCGGTCACTCGCTCGGTCACGGGGTGGGAATGGACGTTCACGAATCCCCGAGAGTTTACGGCGCAGATATGCTCGAAACGCTTCACGTTATCACCTGCGAGCCCGGAATTTATATACCCGGAAAATACGGTTGCCGAATAGAGGATATGGTATATCTGTCGCAAAACGGAGCGGTAAACCTCACAAATTGCCCGAAAGAGCTTATAGAAATTTAAAAAAACAGAAAATAATTTGTATTTTTAGCCAAAAAGACTTGAAATTATTGTCACAATAAGTTATAATAAACTGTATTTTAATATTAACTCAAAATATTTGGAGGTACTAAACAATGGTAGTAGCCGGAGATTTCAGAAACGGTCTCACATTTGAAATGGACGGAAAGGTAATGCAGGTAATCGAATTCCAGCACGTTAAGCCGGGTAAGGGCGCAGCTTTCGTAAGAACCAAGCTCCGCAACGTAATAACCGGTGCTGTTATCGAAACCTCTTTCAGCCCTACGGACAAATTTGAAAACGCATACGTCGAAAGAAAGGATATGCAGTATCTTTACTCTGACGGCGATCTTTACTACTTTATGGATCTTGAAACGTACGAGCAGTTCCCCATCAACAAGGAAACTCTTGATGACAACTTCAAGTTCGTAAAAGAAGAAATGATCTGCAAGGTAGTATCCTATAAGGGTAACGTATTCTCGGTTGAAGCTCCTATGTTCGTAGAGCTTGAAGTAGCCGACACCGAGCCCGGTTTCGCAGGAAACACCGCTCAGGGCGCGCTCAAGCCCGCAACTCTTGAAACGGGCGCACAGATCAAGGTTCCGCTCTTTATCAACATCGGTGACGTTCTCAAGATCGACACGAGAACCGGAGAATACATTTCCAGAGCGTAAATCACAAACAAAATATCAGAAACGAGGTAAAGCTAAAATGACACTTACCGAAAAGACAGCATACATCAAGGGACTTATGGAAGGTCTTGATTTCAAGGCAGATACTCCCGAAAAGAAGATCCTTGCGGCAGTTATCGACCTTCTCGACGACGTAGCTCTTGCAGTTACCGAGGCAGAAGAGGATATTGAATATCTTAACGATTACGTTGAAGAGCTTGACAGCGATCTCGGCGACGTTGAGCGCGACATTTACGAGTGCGACGACGACGAGTGCGACTGTGACTGCGACTGCGACGATGACGATGAGGATTACTACGAGGCAGTTTGCCCCAAGTGCGGCGAGATCATCTATCTTGACGAGGATCTTCTCGAGTGCGACGACATTCTCTGCCCCGAGTGCGGCGAGAAGCTCATCTGCGAGCTCGACGAGTGCGAAGGCTGCGATGCAGACGACTGCGAAGGTTGCAACAAGTAAGACAGAGCTATAAACGCGAAGCGCCCGCTTTCCGGAAACGGACATCGGGCGCTTTATTCAAAAGATTTCATTTAAAAGGAGTAAGGACCGTGCGAAAGGTAAAGGCGTCTTTATACACGCTCGGGTGCAAGGTAAACAGCTACGAAAGCACTGCTATTGCCGAAGAGCTTCGCCGTAACGGTATAGAAATATGCGATTCCGGCGAAAAGGTTGATATTTGCATAATCAATACCTGCGCGGTAACCTCCGAGGCGGAAAGAAAATCACGTCAGATAATCCGCAGAATGTCAAGCATCTCTCCCGAGGCGTATATAATAGTTACGGGTTGCTCGGCGCAGGCGGACGCCGAAAGGCTTCTGAAAATCAAAGGAGTTTCCGCGGTCTGCGGAAACAGAGAAAAAATGAAAGCCGCGCATCTCGCACTGTCTTACGCTCGGAAGATAATAGACGAAGAAGATACAACGGAAGATACTCAAATAATATGCTCGTACGAGCTTGAAAACGCTCCGTTTGAAAAAATGTCGATAAGCGCGAGCGAGCGAACTCGCGCCGTACTGAAAATAGAGGACGGATGCGAGAGCAAGTGTGCATACTGCATTATCCCGTCACTGCGCGGAAAAATACGCTCCAAGGCTCCCGAGGACGTTGTTTTTGAAGCGAAGGTTCTTTCGGAAAACGGCTACCGCGAGATAGTCCTCACGGGAATTGAGGTGTCCGCTTACGGAAAGGATCTCGGCAAAAAGGACGGTCTTATCTCTCTTATTGAGGAGATCGCAAAGATCGAAAAGATAAAGCGTATCCGCCTTGGCTCGCTTGATCCATCTGCAATAAGCGAGGACTTTATCAACCGCGCTGCAAGGATACCGTCGTTTGCTCCGCACTTTCATCTTTCGCTTCAAAGCGGTTGCAACAAGACGCTTTTCGCTATGAAAAGGCGTTACAACACCGAAACGGTGCAAAAAAAGATAAAATATATAAGAGAAAAGATCAAGGACGCGACCTTCACCTCGGACATAATCGTCGGATTTCCGGGAGAAACCGACGCGGATTTCGAACAAACTCGAAGCTTTCTTGACTCGCTCGACCTGCTTTCCTTCCACATTTTCGCATATTCCAAAAGGCCGGGAACGCCTGCCGCGGATATGCCGGATCAGATCTCTCCCGAGATCAAATCATCTCGTGTAAAATCGCTCGAAGCTCTCAGGAGCGAGATGACCGAGAGGGTTCTTGCACCTTATCTCGAAAGGGAGCTCGAAATCATCGTGGAGGAATACAAGAACTCTGTCGGTGCTATCGGTCACACGGCGAATTTTATAGAGGTCGCTATTGCGAACGCGCCCGATGATCTGCACGGAAAACTCGTAAGCATTCGTACAGAAAGACAGGAAAACGGCGTTATCTACGGAAAAATAGTTTGAACAAAGAAAACAACTCATTACTTCGGAAAGGCTTTATCCGATATGAATAACATACACGATAAATTCTATCGCGGCGTTGCCGAGATAGACCTTAACGCTATTAAAAAGAATACCCTCTACCTCACCTCTCTGCTTCCCGAAAATGCAGAGTCGGTGGCTGTTATCAAGGCAGACGCCTACGGTCACGGCGCAAAGGAGGTCTGCCGCGCGCTTTGCGACACGGTTTCGGCTTTTGCAGTGGCAACTCCCGAAGAGGCACACGAAATACTTGATATTTCCTGCGGTAAGGATATTTATATCCTCGGCTACGTGCGCCACGACGAATTCGCGTTTTGCGCGGAGCACGGAGTTATTCCGGCGATATTCTCGTATGAGGACGCGCTAGGTTGCTCCGAGGCGGCAAAAAAGCTCGGTAAAAATATGAGGATCAACATAAAGGTAGATACAGGAATGGGCAGAATAGGATTTTCGGCAGATGCAGGCTCTGCCGACACCGTAGCGAAGATCGCTTCTCTTCCCTTTATATACCCTTACGGACTTTTCACTCATCTTGCAACCTCAGACTCTGCCGACAAGAGCGAGGCAATATCCCAGGTAGAGCGATTCAAGAGCTTTCAAGGGCTCTGCGCTCAGCGCGGAGTAAGCTTTGAAAAGATCCACTGTGCAAACAGTGCCGCGCTTATAGATCTGCCCGAGGCTATCGGAAATCAGTTCAGAATGGGTATCTCGATGTACGGATATATGCCTTCAAGCGAGATACATACCAAGGAAAAGCTGACACCTGCGATGACCTTCAAGAGTCACATCGTATTCGTCAAAAAGATAAAAAAGGGTGAAAGCGTAGGCTACGGACGTACCTTTATCGCAGAGTGCGACAGAGAGAT
>JAZOSN010000011.1:0-13198 GCA_045657105.1 Eubacteriales bacterium | reverse complement strand
AAATATTCGTGACGTGTGTAAGAAAGGAAGCTGCGCGAGTCGGTAAGCATTCCGACGAAGTTTCCGAGAACCGAAAGGTTGGCGAGCGATTTGAGCTGAGTTTCCATTCCGGTCTTTGTGTCATTGAACCACCAAGCCGAGCCGTGCTGTATCTTGCCTGCGATCTCACTTCCTTGGAAAGCACCGATTATCGTGCCGAGAAGCTCGTTGTCGTGGGGATTGAGCGAATAAAGGATAGTTTTGGGAAGAAGAGCGTCCTTCTGGAGTGCATTGAGGAAGCCTGTGATTGCAAATCCGCAGTCGCGAACCGAAATGCAGTCAAATCCTGTGTCCGGTCCGAGTCTTTCGAACATAGCCGAGTTCGTGTTTCTCTGTGCGCCGTAGTGAAGCTGCATAACGATACCTCGTTTTGCATACTCACGTCCGAGGTGAAGCATAATCGCGGTCTTGTATTTGTCTGCTTCAAGCTGGGTGATCTTTTCGCCTGCGATAGCCTTTGCGAAAATTGCTTCAATCTGTTCGTCGCTTGCACTTTCGTAGATTACGTAGTCAAGTCCATGGTCAGTAGCTCTGCAACCGAGCTCGCAGAAATAGTCAAGACGCTTTGAAAGTGCCGCTTTGACGTCCTCGGCGCTCTTTATCTCGATTTCGGATACTGCCGAAAGCTTTTCGAGATATTCCTTAAAGCCTTCTTTTTCGATGTTTACTGCCTTGTCAGGACGGAAGGAGGGAAGAACCGCTAC
This sequence comes from Eubacteriales bacterium, assembly GCA_045657105.1. Classification (GTDB taxonomy): domain Bacteria; phylum Bacillota; class Clostridia; order Oscillospirales; family CAG-272; genus SIG672. Next base: position 12,455 of record JAZOSN010000011.1, on the reverse strand, counting down.
CGGAAAATCACTCTCGTCACGGAGCTTTTTGTGCCATTCAAGGCTGTCGATCGGATCGTCGGTCGTTCCGATCATCTTGACGTTTGATTTGAGAATTATGTTACGGACTGTCATATCGTCGCTTGCGAGCTTTGCATTACAAAGATCCCAGACCTCTTTTGCGGTGTCCTTATTCAGAACGCCCTCGTAGCCAAAATAGGTCTTGAGCTCGAGGTGTGTCCAGTGGTACATCGGATTTCCGATAGCCTTGGGAAGCATCTCTGCAAAGTGCATAAACTTCGTGTAGTCGTCTGCGCTTCCGGTGATCTCGTCCTCGCAAACTCCGTTACTGCGGATAAGACGCCACTTGTAATGGTCGCCTCCGAGCCAGATCTGAGTTATATTATCAAACTTGCGATCCTCGTATATCTCCTGAGGATTTATATGGCAGTGATAGTCGATTATCGGCATTTCGCTTGCATAATTGTGATAAAGCTTTCTTGCCGTCTTGGTTTTGAGAAGAAAGTTTTTGTCCATGAATTTCATAATTCTACCTCTTTTAGTTCTTAGTCCTTGTAGGGCTTTATTTTTTCGAAGCATTCTTTTACGGTGTAGTAAGACTGCTTGGGATTTCTGTAAATATCAACTATACCCTTGTTGTTCTGAGTTTTTGGACGGCTGTTCCAATCTCTGAAATCTCCGTCAATGCGGCAATCCGCAAACTGCCATATGGTGACGCCTGAGATCTCGTCGGACGATGAAAGTCCTTCAATAAGCTCTTTTAAAACGTCGCACTGTCTGTCCTCGCTCCATTTGACGTGACTGAAAGTACGGTATCCGTATATTGCCGCCGCACCGCATTCGCTTATGATTATCGGCTTTTTGGAGCTTACACAGGTGTCGATATACTCTTTTATCTTTTGGTAGTGTTCAAGAGGAGCGTAGTCGTTTCCGTACCAGGTGTACCATCTCGGATAGATGTTGAGCGAGATGATGTCTTCCTTGTCGTAGCAAAGGTCTTTGAGATGCCAGCAGGTAGCAGAAGTGCGCGGACGGGAAGGATCGAGAGCCTTTAACTGATCGTACTGAAGCTGATAGCACTCGGCACCGTACTCTGTGTGGCTTGCACACTCGTTGAGTATACCCCACATAATGATCGATGGATGGTTGAAATGATTAAGTACCATTTCTTCAAGACAGTCTGCGCTCTGCTTCTTGAAGTTGGGATTTTTCATTCTGTTTTCGTCAAGACCTCTTGCGTGTCCCTCTTCCCATACGAAAAATCCTCTTTCGTCACACATATCGAGAAATCTTTCGTCGTTAGGATAGTGAGAGGTACGAATGAAGTTCGAATTTGTGCTCTCGATTATGTCGAGATCGTAGTTCATAAGACTCTCGGGAACGGCGCATCCAAGCGTGCCGTACTCCTCGTGACGGTTAAAGCCCTTAAGGAAGATCTGTTTTCCGTTTATAAGTATTTTTTCGCCGTCTATCTTGATGTCGCGGAAGCCTATGCGATCCTTGAGGTCGTCGATATATTCGCCGTCCTCGAAAAGCTTTGCATGAGCTATGTAAAGATTTGGTGTTTCGGGAAGCCACTCGTCAACTCCCGAATAAGAAGTCCTTGCCGAAACCGTCGCACTGCCGTTTTCGAAAGAGATGCCTTCGATTTTTACCTCTTGTCCTGCAAGCTCCACCGAAGCGCAGTAGCTCTTGCCCATATCCTTGAAGCAGTTTATCTTTAAAACGAACTCGGTGTCCCAACCCTTGTCGGTACGGGTGTTTTTGACGTGGAGATATTCTATGTAAGCGTTTCCGAGCTCTTCTATCGCAACGGGACGGTTGATTCCGCCGTAGGTTCTGTAATCGTTTGGAACGTGAAGGGCAGAGTCGGGTGTGAAACGGTTGTCCGCTACGACCTCGAGAAGATGCTCGCCTGCCTCAACGTCTGCGACCTCTATTGAAAACGGCGTGTAAGCGTTATAGTGATGACCTACCTTTTTACCGTCAAAATAAACGTCTGCTGTGTGCGAAACGCCCTTGAAAACAAGACGCACGTTTCCGGCACCGGTTCTGACGGCGGTAGAGTATTTTCCGAGTCCTCGGTAATCTTCAAGTCCTACTACCGATTCCCAGACGGAAGGCACGCTGACACGATACTCGCCGTTTGGCTTTCCGTTTTCGTCTATCGTTTCGAGCTTCCAAAGACCACCGAGCTCTTTCTGAGATCTCTTCTCGTTGGTTTCAAACATTCTTATCATTGGTATTTACCTCCGCTAAAAAAATAGATTGATATAAACTGCATTGTTGAAGATAACGCGCTTGTAAATTATTGCGGACATTATTTTAAGACCTTGAAATCAAGATCAAATCCAACCCAAATCATACTACTTCAATTATATTACTTTAGATATAGTATGTCAAGGAAAAACTCGAAAATAAGCAAAAAAATACACATATGTCTAAGAAAAATATAGGCGTTTTATAAATATTTAAAGATGAACGGGAAAAGATCTGCGTATATTTACGAAAAACAGACTATTACGAGAATTAAAGGCGCTTTTTTACTTTATAATGTAAAAAACGACAAAAATCTTGACAAAACAGTAACCTTATGGTAAATTGAAATAGAATAACTAACACTATGGGGAATGTAAAAATGAAAAGAAAGATTTGTTCGCTCGGGATGGCTTTCGTTCTGCTCGTTTTGACTATACCGACGACGAGTTTGTTTGCTTCGTTTGGAATTTGCGCTAAGCATGTCGAGGTTTGGGACGGGAGTGTGGCAAGCTCCTTTGAGTCGGGAAGCGGCAGTAAGAGCGATCCGTACATAATAAAAAACGCAGGTCAACTCGCTTATCTTTCCCAGACTGTAAGCAAGGGCGAAAGCTATGAGGGAAAGTATATAAAGCTGATCTCCGATATAGTCTTAAACGACGAAACCTTTGTCTTTGATGCGGATAGCGGTCTTGTTAAAATTGCCGATGGCGTTCGGATAATATACGTTGGAACGGAAATAAAGGGAGATGATGGCGGCGAGAGCGAAGCCTTCGACATTACCGCAGGTGAGCTCGGAAAGCTCTATGCATCAAGCCTTTCCCAAAATGGCGGTGAGTATTCGGGAAGGATAAATAGCATAAATCCCATCGGAAAAGAAGGGTATCCTTTTTCGGGCACCTTTGACGGGAACGGGAACTCTATATCGGGTGCTTATATACGTTCGACTACAAAAGAATGTATAGGGATCTTCGGATATACGTATGAGGCGACAGTAAAAAATCTTTCTGTGGAAAAATCTTTTGTACTCGGAAAATCACGCGTGGGCGGTATAGTTGGAGAAGCCAATCGCTCATATATAAGTGCCTGCCATAGCTCTTCTACTGTTTGCGGAGTTCAAAGTGTAGGCGGACTGTGCGGAAGTATTTCCGATACAGAAATCAGCAGCTCATATAACATAGGAACGGTATGCGGAAGCTCGGTAGTCGGCGCAGTAGCAGGCGCCAATATCGGAAGTATAACCGACGTTTATAATGCAGGCAGTGTAATAGCAAGTGTGAGTGCAGGCGGAATAGTCGGAGTTAACAGTAAATCTCTGAAAAACTGCTATAACTCGGGAAAAGTCATCTGTCCTCAGACGGCAGGAGCGATTATTGCATCGGGAAACGGTTTGCTTGAAAACGCATTTTATATTAAAGGCTCTGCTTCGGGAAGCGGAATTGCTCTTGCAGAGGAGAATATGAAAAGCAGAGCATCTTTTATCGGATTTGATTTTAAAAATATATGGGAGATCGGCGTTTCGGGCGCTTATGTATATCCGACGCTTGTTTTGGCAAAGCACAACATAGTGGACCATATTTACGATAATGACTGTGACGCTGTTTGCAACTCCTGTGGATCTGTTCGCGAAACGAGCCATAGCTACGGCAGCACTTGGACTATGAGCGATGAATTTCATTTTCACAAATGTAGTGTATGCGGCGACGAGTTAGATAAGTCAAAACATATATACGACGATGCCTGCGACAGTATCTGTAACGTTTGTAAATACGACCGAAACGTTTTTCACACTTTCAACGTCGCTTGGAGTCATGACAAGAACCTGCACTGGCACGAATGTACTGCCTGCGGAGAAAAGAAGGATATTGAAAATCACGTTCCGGGTAAAGAGGCTACCTCGACCTCGCCGCAGGTCTGTAAGATATGTCAGTACGTTATAAAGGAGCCTGCCGGACACAAGCACTCGTTTACAGGTGATTGGAAAGAGGAAAAGGACGGACATTATCAGAAGTGCTCCTGCGGTGAAAAGAGCAGTGTCGAGCCGCATAAATGGAATGAAGGCGAAATAACCACGCCGCCGACAGAAGAGAGCGAAGGGATAAAGACCTTTATCTGTACGCTTTGCTCGGCAGAAAAGACCGAGAAAACCGATAAGCTTGATCCGCCGACCTCGGAGAACGGCGACGACAAGGAGGACGTAGGCTCTGACGAAGAGAGCGAAACACAGTATGACTCGAACTACCAAAGCCGTGATGATAGAGGAACGGACATAGCTCTTGCGATCAGTATTGCGTCTCTTGGAGTGTCTGTGATAAATCTCATTCTTTTCGCGATAACTATCATACTTTTACTTAAAAAGAGAAAATAATAAAACGAGGAAAAGGCTTGTCCTTTTCCTCGTTTTTGCTTTATAAGCAGTGCTGCATATAGATCTCTCCGTCAAGGCTTTTCCATAGAAAAGCGCCGTCTTCGAGAGTCATATATCCGTGCGGAGAATTTTCCTTCGGTATAGATACCGAGCCGGGGTTCATATAAAGGATACCGTCAAAGTCCTCGCATTTCGGAACGTGTGTGTGTCCGTGAAGGAGAATATCGCCTTTCGAGATCGGCGGAAGATTTGCGGTACTAAATTTGTGACCGTGAGTTATAAACACGAGCTTGTCCTTTATCGGAAGCAGTGCATACTCTGCGAGAACGGGAAAATCGAGAACCATCTGATCAACCTCGGTATCGCAGTTTCCGCGCACACAGAGGAGCCTGTCTTTTAACGGATTTAACATTTCGATAACCTTTTTCGGAGCGTAATCACGAGGGAGATCGTTTCTTGGGCCGTGATAGAGAATATCTCCGAGAAGGATAATTCTGTCTGCCTTTTCTTTTTCCAAGGCAGTAAGTAGCTTTTCGCAGTAATATGCAGAGCCGTGTATATCGGAAGCGATAAGAAACTTCATAATAATTTTACCTTTCGAGTCAGATCTTTTTTTGTAATTTTATCACATATGTTTTGAAAAGTCAATACAAAATGAGAAGTACGAAATTCCGAAAAAGCGACCGAAAAAATCCTTCTATCGGGAAAGTGCACAAATCTCACCTGAAATTTTTGTTTAAAAAGCCATTTCATTAACAGAAAATTTTATTTTATTTTAGAAATCTCACCTTGCACTCGTTGACATACGCGAAATGATATGTTATAATGATGAGTAATTATAATACTACGTGCAGATTTATCCGTGAAAAAATTTTATAGAAATTTTGACTCGGAAGCTTTGCATCGCAGGAATAAGGAAAGGAAACTGTAACAATGACAACAAAAGAACTTGCACTCGTTGCTGCGAAAGCCAGAAAGCTTTGTGTCGAGGCGGTATTCAGAGCCGCGTCAGGACATCCGGGCGGAGCGCTTTCGTCGGCAGACATCATGACCACGCTCTATTTCGAAAGAATGAGAATTGATCCCAAAAATCCGAAATGGGCAGACAGAGATAGATTCGTGCTTTCCAAGGGACATAGCTCACCCGGTCTTTACAGCGTGCTCGCTCTTCGCGGATTTTTCCCCGAGGAGGACGTTAAGCTGTTCAGAAGCATTGATGGAAATATGTCCGGACATGCCGAGATGCGAAAGATAAACGGAATAGATATGTCAACGGGATCTCTCGGACAGGGAATTTCCGCCGCAGTCGGTATTGCTATGGCGGGAAAGCTTGATAAGAAGGATTACCGCGTTTATGCGCTTCTCGGAGATGGCGAGATCGAAGAAGGTCAGGTCTGGGAGGCTATGATGTCAGGAGCAAAGTACAAGCTCGATAACCTCTGTGCCTTCGTTGACGTAAACGGACTCCAGATCGACGGACCTACCTCGGTAGTAATGCCGTCCGAGCCGCTCGATCAGAAATTTGCTTCATTCGGTTGGAACGTTATTAAAATAGACGGTCACAATTTCGATGAAATAATAGCGGCGCTCGATAAAGCCGAGGAGTGTAAAGGTAAGCCTACTATGATCCTTGCAAAGACGACCAAGGGTAAGGGTGTATCCTTTATGGAAAACAGCGTAGAGTGGCACGGAAAGGCTCCTAACGCGGACGAATACGAAATAGCAGTCAAGGATCTTGACAAAATAATTTCCGAGCTGGAGGGTAACTGAAATGGCAGATAAGATTGCAACAAGAGAAGCATACGGAAAGGCGCTCGTCGCTCTTGCCGAAAAATATCCCAACTATCTGGTTCTTGATGCAGACCTCGCAGAGGCCACCAAAACCAGAGGATTTTCCAAGGCTTACCCCGACAGATTTTTCGATATGGGAATCGCAGAGGCAAATATGATGGGCGTTGCGGCAGGACTTTCGACCTGCGGAAAAAAGGTTTTCGCAAACTCGTTTGCTATGTTTGCGGCAGGAAGAGCGTTCGAGCAGGTAAGAAACTCGATCGCATATCCCGCGCTTAACGTAACGGTCGTAGGATCGCACGGCGGACTTTCTGTCGGTGAGGACGGCGCAACTCATCAGTGCTGTGAGGACGTCGCACTTATGCGAACGCTCCCCGGAATGACGGTTATCGTTCCTTGTGACGGAAACGAGATGACTCAGGCGGTCGAGGCAATTCTTAACTACGACGGTCCTGTTTACCTCAGACTCGGCAGACTTGCGATCGACGTTGTTACAGACAGTGTTCCTGACTATAAGTTTGAGATCGGCAAGGGTTGCACTCTTAAAGACGGAAGCGACGTTACCGTCGTTGCTACCGGTATGATGGTACAGATGGCACTCGAAGCCGCCGAAAAGCTTGCCGAGGAGGGAATCTCCGTTCGCGTTATAGATATGCATACAATAAAGCCGCTCGATACCGAGATACTTCTCAAAGCCGCCCGTGAGACAGGCGCGATCGTTACGACTGAGGAGCATACGGTGATCGGAGGACTTGGCGCGGCAGTTTGCGAATATCTCGCAGAGGCTTGTCCTGTACCTGTGATCCGTCACGGCGTAAACGACACCTTCGGACAGTCGGGCAAGGCGGCTCTCGTTCTTGAAAAGTTCGGACTTACCGCAGATGAGATCGTAAGCAATTGCCGAAAAGCACTTTCGATGAAAAAATAAGCTTTCGTCTTATTACACAGAGGAATGTAATGAAAAAATTTGAAAACGGTGAGATCACTCTTGCTAACGGAACGAAGCTCGTAATAGAAACTAAATCTCTCGTCGGACGTCCCGACGTTCCGAACACACCGCTTTGCTTTTCCTATCCTACTATGGTGAAGCTTGCTCACAACGGCGAAAATAACGGAAAGCTTATAGCGGCTCACGCTACGCTTTTCGGAACGCGCGCGGATAACGGTTACAAAATTTACGAGAGTAACGATGACGGCGATACGTGGAACCGTATTTCCAACGCTATTGATGATTTTACTCCCGGAGTACAAGACAATATTCTTCAACCCTGTCTTTTTGAGCTTCCCAAGGATATGGGAGATTTTAAAGAAGGCACACTTTTCCTCGGCGGTTGCTCGCGCGGAAAATATCCCGACGGAAACGGAATGTCTGCGGTCACTCTTTATTACAGTGAGGACATAGGACTTACGTGGAAAGCGTATCACGTTCTCGCAATGGGCGGAACCGCTCAGGATAAAGAGGGAGTATGGGAGCCGTTTTTCTATTACGACGATGAAACCGGACGTGTTTTCTGCTTCTATTCGGACGAAACCGATCCGAAATACAATCAGGTGCTCGGATTTAAGTATACTACCGATATGAAAAATTGGAGTGAGATAAAGTATGCCGTAGCAAATGAGCAACCAAATCTCAGACCGGGAATGATCGCTATTTCCAAGATGAATAACGGTGAGTACCTTATGACCTTTGAGATGGTTGGATTCAGAGCAAATCCCATATATTATAAAAAGACGAAAAAGATCGACGATTGGGGAGATCTTTCGGACTACGGCAATCTTATCATAACCGATGACGGAAAATCGCTCGGAAGCGCACCGTGGAATGCGTGGACACCTGCCGGCGGTGAAAAGGGAATAGTCTTTATGGGAGCAAACCATAAGGTGACGGGAGAGTCGATATTCGGTACTGGAACAGACCTCTTCCTCAGCTTTGATTATGGTGAAACCTGGACGGCTATCGAAAATCCGATTCCGTTCGCTCCTACAAAATGCGGAAAGACCTCGTACAGTCCGTATATCGGATTTTCCGATGACGGCAAGACTATGTATTATCTTAGCGGCTCAGATTACGGTGAATGTAATCAGACGATGTTTGTGCGTATAAAAATCGTTGACTGAGCGATTTGTCAGGAGAATCATATGAAAAAGTTTTTACGCTTAATATCTCTTGCACTTATCTTATGTACGCTTGTATCCGCGCTTGCCGCTTGTAAAAACACGAACGACGATGAGGATCAAAGCGGTGACACAAAAGGCGATATAGATATTTCACAGTACACGATAGTCCGCTCGGAAGATGCAAAATATTCACTGTGTGAATACGTTACCACGTTCCAAAAGCTTATTAAAGAGTATTCGGGCGCAGAGCTTGCTGTCACTGATGATTATATTGAAGACGAGAACAGCTTTGATAAAAATGCGAAGGAAATACTTATCGGAAGCACTAACCGCGATGAAAGCATTGCGGCAAACGAAATTCTTGCCTCTGCTCCCAAAGAGGGCGCATACATTATAATTGCTACCGAAAATAAGATAGTTATCGCAGGAAAGAGCGAGGCGGCAACCGTCCGTGCTATGAAGAAATTTCTTGTAAATAACGTAGATGCGGCTGGCGGATCAAATATCAAGATGGAGATCGGACATAAAGAAAACGGAGTCGTTGATACTAAATCTCAGATGTTCGATAACTTTACCGAGATGATAACAGAGGTATCGCTCGATCTTGCAAAGCCGAACTTCACCAGCGGCGCATCGTATTCGTACGAATCGATGATAAAGCTTGCTCATAACGGAGAAGCAAACGGAATGCTCATAGCTACTCACGCGACACTTTACGGTTCTGAGAACGGCTATAAAATGTATAGAAGCTACGACGACGGCAATACGTGGGAGCAATATGCAAACGCGATAGATACAATAACGCCTGCACTGAGTGACAGTAATATGCAGCCCTGCCTCTTTGAGCTTCCCGCTAAAACCGGTGAGTTTGCCGAAGGCACTCTTTTCCTTGCAGGTTGCAGTCGCTCTGAAAACGGTGACAAGAGTAATATAATCCTTTATTACAGTACCGATCTCGGAGTAAGTTGGAAATCTTATAAAAACATCGCTATCGGCGGAAGAGCAGATACCAAGGAGGGTGTTTGGGAGCCTTTCCTTATGTACGAGGAAGATACAGGCAGAGTTTACTGCTTCTACTCGGACGAAACCGAGCCTAAGAACGGCGCAAAAGCGCAGAAGCTCGTTTATAAATATTCTACCGATATGCAAAATTGGAGTGAGCTTAAAACGGTCATCTCCTGCACGAAGCCCGATTGCCGTCCGGGTATGATCTCTATTGCCAAGCTCGGCAACGGTGAGTACTATATGACCTATGAAATGATAGGATACGAAACAAGAAGTCCTGCATATGCAAAAAGAGCGACATCTCTCGATGATTGGGGCGATCCTGCCGACTACGGAACTCTTATAAAGACAGGTGACAATAAAACGATAGGATCTGCGCCTTGGTGCGCTTGGACTCCTGTTGGCGGTGACCGCGGAATGCTTCTTGTAGTCGCCCGTTGGATGTCAAGCGGGACTCCTATCCACGATGCAAATAACGACGGCAGTGGCTCAGATATGCTTGTCAGCTTCGACTACGGAAAGACATTTATGGCGATAAAGAATCCCATTCAGTACGAACAGATAAAGAATAGTGATAAGGCTAAATGCGGATATAGCGCGTTCATTGGATTTTCCGAGGACGGACATACCCTTTACTACTTTAACAGTGTAACACACGTTGCGGATCTTGCCAAGGTCGTTTTCAAGAGAATAAAGGTTTGGTAATTGGCAGGAAATTTGTTTAATCAATCAGTGATTAAAAATATATGGAGGAATATATTATGAAAAATTTCAAGAAGTTCCTATCGATAGTTTTGATCGTTTCGATGCTGCTTGTAAGCCTTGCGGCTTGTAAACCGAACGGAACCGTAAACGAAAACGATGACGATCCGGAAACACCGCCCATTCCCACGGGAATTGACATCAGTGGATACAAGATAGTCCGCTCGGAGAACGCGAGCTCGAAAATCACAAAATTCACAACGGCGTTCCAAAAGGAAATGCTTCGTTACACAGGCGTAGATATGCCCGTTGCCGACGACTACCTTGAAGACGGCGAGAGCGCAGACGGTGTTAAGGAAATTCTTATCGGTAAGACCGTGAGGGAAGAAAGCGCAAGTGCAGAGTCCGCGCTCCAAAAGGCACCTGATAGCGGTTATGTTATAAGAGCCTACGAGGATAAGATCGTTATTCTCGGAAAGACAGAGGACGCTACCGTTCGTGCTATGAAATACTTCCTTATGACGTATGCGGCAAGCTCTGAGGTCGATAATTATATAACTCTCGAGGTCGGAAAGTCTGATTCCGGTAAGGTCAATCTCAATTCGCTTGTTTTTGATAATTTCACCGAGATCTATACCGAATTCAAATCGAATATAGCTATTTCGGGAAGAGATTTTCCCAAGGCGGATACAGGATATGAAACGCTTATACAGTTAAATCACAACGGAGAAAACAACGGAACGCTTTTTGCTTCCTTTGCAAATTACGGTGATGACGGATACGCTATTTATAAGAGCACGGATAACGGTAAGAGCTGGTCCTACCTTTCTACCGCACGTGACACGTATAATACCGGTTCCGGTAGCGATTCCTCAAATCCGACAAAGCACACCGGCACCGCGTATAAGCTTCAGCCCTGCCTTTACGAGCTTCCTTGCGATATGGGAGATTTCAAAGAGGGAACACTTTTCCTCGGTGCTTGTACCAACGGACAGGGATTCTATAAGGGCAAGGTCGGCGCAACTACGAGTATGACGCTTTATTACAGTAAAGACCTTGGAGTTACCTGGACGGCATACGTAAATGTTGACCTTGCAGGAAACGATCTTGACGATACGGGTGTTTGGGAGCCTTTCTTCATCTTTGATGAAAGCACCAAGAGAGTTTATTGCTACTACTCTGACGAGAGTGACGAAGCAGGAACAAAGCCGGGTAAATCGGCACAGAAGCTCGTTTATAAATATTCTACCGATATGAAAACCTGGGTTGGAAAAGACGGAAAGACTGCGGTTACCGCTGATCCCTTCGAGGCAATCAGTGGAAACGAGCCCTATTACCGTCCCGGAATGGCGTCTGTCGCAAAGATGGGTAACGGAAAGTATTTTATGGCCTATGAGCTTTGTGTTTATACTCCGGATGGCAAGAATAACGGTTGCCCGGCTTATTACGCGATAAGTGACAGTATTGACTGGGAAAATATTAACGGATTCGGCGACTATGGAAAACCGCTTGTTACCGTTGACGGTTATCAGTTCGGTTCTTCTCCTTGGTGCGCGTGGACTCCTGCCGGAGGCGAATGCGGAACTCTCGTTATAGTCGGACATCACAACAGTAAGGGTGAGCCGATTACCAGAGATGAAAACAACGTAAAGTATGGAACTGATATGATTCTCAGCTTCGACTACGGTGAAACCTTTATCCGCATTAAAAATCCCATTCCGTACTATCTGAACGTATTCAGCAAATCCGCGTACAGTCCGTACGTAGGATTTTCGGCAGACGGAAACACGCTTTTCTACGTAAACAATCCGCCTGATGATACCACCAAGGCTTATCAAAAGATAGTTTTTGCAAGCATAAAGATCTGGTAATATGAAAAAAGACCGAAACGGAGTGATCCGCTTCGGTCTTTTGTTTTAATGATGATAGTCGCGCATTTTGAAGGTGTACTGTCTGAATTTGAGCATATATGCATGATGTTGCTTTTCGGTCAGCTTTCCCTCGGTGTAGAGCTCCTCGGTGCGCTTTTCAAGCTTGAGTCTTGACGCGTGGGCGAGATCCTTGTAATTGTTCATAAGATACTGATCTATGTCGTTTATTATAAGGTCGAGCTCTTTTACAGCTTTCGATTTAAAGAAAAACATTACGCGTTGTATCCGAGCGCAAAGGCTTTCTTGTTCATCTCAACGAATTTGGGTGCGACGGTGTTTTCGAT
>JAZOSN010000010.1:0-8095 GCA_045657105.1 Eubacteriales bacterium | reverse complement strand
TACCACCGATGAAACCGGTGCTATTATTGACTAACAAGTCTTAATAAAAACCAAATCCCCTTCCTGCACCGCAGGAATGGGATTTTTATTTGTGTGAATTTGTTTGTTAATTTGTCCGTGGGTAGAGTAATAAATTGTAATTTACAGAGAAAACAAAAAAGCAACTCTTGCACAAGCAAGAACTGCTTTTTTACATCCCTAGCAAGAATCAGAACCCAAGGTCTGCGTCGAAATTAAGTTTTGCCATAACCAAGCGAAGCGCAGACCAAGCATTTGCCCTGCAAATGCGGAGTTCGATTCAATTTATAACAGAAAATACTCGTACCCACAGAGTGGGTACGAGTATTTTACACCCGCAGCGAGAATCGAACTCACAACTAACCCTTAGGAGTTTTCATAAGTGTTTGAGTCTATCTGCGTGTGGGTGATTTTTGTGTAAACCAAGCGTAAAATCCACCGAAAAGGAAGATTTTACGCTTGGTAGTTTGTGTGTGGGTGAGTGGTTTTTATAGTGCTTAATATCGCTCGGGTGTACAAAGGGTGTACATTCGCTTACTTTTTAGGTTTCTTTTTTACCACAATAGTTATAGGGATTTTCCGAAGTTTGAATTTGTCATCTTTGTACTCCAAATAAAATTTTGCACCATCTTCCCATTCTATTATGTCAATCTTGCAACTTTCTTCTTTGCTCTCATAAGCGTTGATAGATAATAAAGAGATGGCATGCAAATACGCCTCATATTCTTCTCTTTCTGTGTGATTCTTAAAGCCTTCGTTGGGCGAGGACTCAACTTCGGCTTCAATAACACATTCCCCATTCTTATAGCCACATATTTTAAGATCTCTTAATGCTTTGGGCTTCTCAGATTTGTTAAACATATTCAGCTTAAAATACGCTCTGTAATAATCTTCTTTATCTCGCAAATGTATCTCTTTAATATTGAATATTATGCGGTTGCTTTTAATGTGACCTAAACACCAACCTAAAACCGTACCCAAAACAGTACCTATGAGTGTTCCTATAACACCTATCCAAGCATCTGTCATTATAAACTCCTTTTTACAAAATAGATTCGAAAATTTTGAGAACGCAAACAATACCGGTTGCAAAAATCCTAAAATGCAATTATAGGGAACAGGATAAGAGGTGGGGTAAAATTGCCATCATATGTCAATTTTGTCCTTTCCGAAACTTAGCAAAGTGGGATAACTCACCTTGCGACAAATGTTAACTAATGCGTTTGACAGTAACCGTAAATTCCATATATGCTTTATGGCCGGTATATCTTCCCTCGTTTTCGACAATTACGATTTGTTCCGTAATAGTTTCCGTTTCTCCTATGCCCATATTTGAAAATGTAATGTCTTCTTGTGAAAAGTCATCGTTGCTATCATTTTCAAGTCCGTAAATGGTAAGTTTCGGCCCTCGTTTTTGGGCTACAGACACAGAAATTGTTGAGCCAGATTGAAAATCTGTCTCACCATTTTTCATTCCATATGCCCAATTATCACCCACATGAGAATTCGAAATCAATCGTGCTGAATAAGTAACTAAAAATTGTTGTTCTATGGTCACTGTATGAGAATCGTAAACTTGTACATCCGCTTCAAATCCGCGCGTCACTACTGATTTATGTACAATCTCCTCTGTGCCCCACTCTGTTCCATCTTCAAAAAGAATCCATGCTACAAAAACCTTATATTCACGAGCACCTTCTGTAGTTGTGCCCAAAACCCACCTGGAACGACAGGTTTCTCCTATTTCAATATCACTAATAGATGGGCGATCGGCATATTGCCAACTTTCCAATGCAGTATCATTGTCGTAGCATTTCACAAGATATAACTTCATTTTTGTTATTTTATTGCTTGAATTATTAGTGACAAGGGCAACAACATCTATTAAATGCGAATCATCTTCTTTTTCAATATTAACAGACACACTAACTGCAGGAGTTCCATCAAAAGCCGACAGATCGATAGTTTCTTCCTCGAGTGTGTCATCATTTTGCAATTCGCTTGTGCTATCAGATTCATTACATGCAGTTAGAACTAACGCACAACAGATTGTTAATAGAAAAAATAATAAAATGCGTTTTCTCATATCTTTCCTCGCTAAAAATGATTGAATGATGCTTATGTGATTCACAAAAAGCGGTCTACAAATAGTATCATAGACCGCTTGTGGCACCCGCAACAGGAATCGAACCTGTAACTAACCCTTAGGAGGGGTTTGTTATATCCATTTAACTATGCAGGCGGATATTTACCCATATACTATATCATAAAACAAGCAAAAATTCAAGAGCTTTTTGCCCGAAATCTTTTGAGTTGTGAAATTTATTGTTAAATGTTTGAAAATTCGGGGTTTTGGCAGTCTTTTGCTATTGAAATTTTTTAAGTAATGTTATATAATAAGATGATTTTGAAGTTTCAAGGTCGTAATTACTTGGAGGTAAGATCATGTCGCAGATAAAAGGATTCCTTATATCGTTCATTTTGTCCTTTCTTGCATTTGCCGTAATTATTTTGTACGGCGGTTCTTTTGCGCTCACTCTTATTAAAGAGGATGACAAAACAGTACAGGACGAAGCAGACGACGAAACGGGCGACGGCGGCACACAGAGCCTTCCCGTATATACAACTCATGAAACCTTTTCGTTTGCGCTCGTTATAACCGACGAGATCCCTCTGCCCGAGGACGAGCTTCCCGATGAGGAGGGCGGAGAAGAGGACGATGAAAACGGCGACGTGGAGGTCGGACCTGTAAGAAGAGAAACAACCGGAACCGAGCCGACCGATCCTACAAATCCGGACGGCGGGAATGATAACGAGGGCGATAACGGCAACGACGGTAACGGCGGAACGGACACCCCCGATAACCCCGAGCAGGGTGAGGGCGGCGACGGATCGGGAACCGATCAGACTCCCGAAGAGCCCGAAGAGCCCGAAGAGCCTCAGATCCCCGATTACGTCATAGAATTCGATGAAATTCTTTCCGGATACGGAGAAGGCCCGAGCAAGGAGGTCAAATTCGTCTGTATCGTTTCGATAAACGCTACGATGAAGAAAACTCTGATAACCGCACTGCCGAGCAACCTGCTCGTGCCGATAAGCGGACAAAGCTTTGACCTTACTTATGCAAACTACCTCGCAGGTATCCCTGAGATGAAGCTTGAAAACTTCATTCCCTCGCTTGTTACTGCGAATACCGGAATAATACTTGACTACTATGGATACGTCGATATTGACGATTTCGTCATGCTTGCCGACGAGCTCGGCGGCGTGCCTTACGTCCTTGACAGAACTCTCAATACCGTCAAAAAGTCGGACGGCGAGGAGATAACGATTCCCGCAGGACAGAATACGCTTGACAGTGTAATGCTGAGCGCGCTTCTTGAATATGACTCTTGGGGAGCTTGGGAGCGATACAAGCCCTGCGAAATACTTATGGACGTGTCAAGGGGTATGCTCGACGGAATATGCGCAAAATTCAGACCTAACATTATCGCCAAGGTCAGAGAAATGCTCGAACACGTAGAAACCGACTTCACAACTGACGATATGCTCGAGGTTTCCTCTCTGTTTTTCAGTTATGAAAGCACCGAAAAGAATTGCATCGCTATTCTCGGCGGCTATGAGATCATAAACGATAAGATACTTTTACGTCCCAATTACGCGGGAAGTGTCGACAAATTCAAACAGTATTTAAATTAAATCAGTATAGATTCTGAAAGGAAAAAACAATGAACAACAGCGAAAAGACTATGGACAAAATTGTCGCCCTTTGTAAAAATCGCGGCATAATATACGCAGGAAGTGAGATCTACGGCGGACTTTCAAACTCGTGGGATTACGGTCCTCTCGGCGTAGAACTCAAAAACAATGTCAAGAAGGCTTGGTGGAAGAAATTCGTTCAGGAATCTCCCTATAACGTAGGACTTGACAGTGCGATTATTATGAACCCCCAGACTTGGGTAGCTTCCGGACACCTTGCAGGATTTTCCGATCCTCTTATGGACTGTAAGGTCTGCCGTAGCCGCCACCGTGCGGATAAGCTTATCGAGGACTATATCAATGAAAAGGGACTCGATATTAACCCTAACGGCTGGAACAGCGATCAGATGAGTGAATATATTAAGGAAAATCACATTTCCTGCCCCGACTGCGGAAGCGGCGATTTCACCCCTATCCGTAAGTTTAACCTTATGTTCAAGACCTTCATCGGGGTTACCGAGGATAGCGCAAACGAGGTTTATCTCCGTCCTGAAACCGCGCAGGGAATATTCGTAAACTTTAAGAATATCCAGCGTTCCTCGCGTAAAAAGGTGCCCTTCGGCGTTGCACAGATAGGTAAATCTTTCAGAAACGAGATCACTCCCGGAAACTTCGTATTCCGTACCCGTGAGTTCGAGCAGATGGAGCTTGAATTCTTCTGTAAGCCCGGCACGGACCTTGAATGGTTTGAATACTGGCGCACCTACTGCAAGAATTTCCTTCTTAACCTCGGTATGAAGGAAGAAAATCTCAGACTCCGCGACCATTCTCCCGAGGAGCTCTGCTTCTACTCGAAGGCGACCACAGACTTTGAATTCCTCTTCCCGTTCGGTTGGGGCGAGCTCTGGGGCGTTGCCGACAGAACCGACTACGACCTTACTCAGCATATGAACACAAGCGGTCAGTCGCTCGAATATTTCGATCCCGAAACCAACGAGAAATATATTCCTTACGTCGTTGAGCCTTCGCTTGGCGCGGACAGAGTTCTCCTTGCATTCCTTTGCGATGCATACGACGAGGAGATCGTCGACGCGGAAAAGAACGATATACGCGTAGTTCTCCACCTGCACCCTGCGCTTGCTCCCTTCAAGGCGGCAATTCTTCCTCTCTCGAAGAAGCTCACGCCCGATGCGGAGAAGCTTTTCGCAGAGCTTGCCAAGGATTTTAGCGTTGACTTTGACGATGCAGGATCTATCGGTAAGAGATACCGCCGTCAGGACGAGATCGGAACTCCGTTCTGTATCACCTACGACTTCGATTCGCAGGAGGACGGTTGCGTGACCGTTCGCGATAGAGATACTATGGAGCAGATCCGTATCCCGATGACCGAGGTCAAGGACTATATCGCAAAGAAGCTTGAATTTTAAGTAAATATTTCAGCAGAGTCGATCAAACGGTCGGCTCTGTTTTTTATTAAAATCTATTGACAAGCAATACTATGTGTGATATAGTATTATGTGAAAGGAGGCATATAATGGACGTACAGCTTAAAAGAGGACTTCTCGACGTATGTGTTCTTGCCGCGATAAAAAACGAGGATTCATACGGGTATCAGATAATTAAGGATATAAAGCCTTATGTTGACATATCCGAATCGACGCTTTACCCGATACTCAGACGCCTCGAAGCGTCGAAGCTTCTTACTGTCAGAAGTGCAGAGCAGAGCGGACGGCTTCGTAAATATTATCATATAACTCCGCTCGGACTCCAGCGAATAGAAAATTTTAAACGCGAGTGGGAGGAAATGATCGCCATATACAAATTTGTAAATAAGGAGAAGGAAATATGACTAAACGTGAATTTCTCGAAAATCTCGCGGATAGAATATCCGCGCTTTCCGAGGGAGATATAAAAAGGTCGCTCGAATATTATAGCGAAATGATAGATGATTTTGTGGAGGACGGACTCTCGGAAGAGCAGGCGGTAGAGCGTCTTGGCAATATGGACGAGATCGTTTTGCAGATACTTTCGGAAGTACCGCTTATGAAAATCGTTAAAAAACGCGCAAAAGACGGAAAAAAGATGAGCGGTACGACCGTAACACTCTTGATACTCGGATTTCCCTTGTGGTTTCCGCTCCTTATTGCCGCGTTTGCGGTACTGCTTGCCCTGTACGTATCTCTCTGGTCGGTGATAATCTCGCTTTGGGCGGTGTTTGTCGCACTTGTCGGAAGCTCGCTTGGTATGATAGTTACATCTGTTATTTTTATGCTCACTTCAAGAGCTACGAGCGGTATTGCTATGATCGGCGCATTGCTTGTCTGCGCAGGACTTTCCATACTTTTCTTCTTTGCAAATAAGATAGCTACAAAGGGAATTTGTCTTTTGACAAAAAAGAGTGTGCTCGGCATAAAATACTGCTTTGTGGGAAAGGAGAAAAAATAAAATGAAAAGACAGTCTGTAATATGGCTTATATCGGCACTTGTTCTCATAGTTGCAGGAATGATTATTTTCTTTGTTGCATTTGGCGCTATTGGCTTTGATTTTGGAGGGCTTGAAACAATGAAATATGAAACTAACACTTACGAAATAAATGAAGATTTTAATAAAATATCGGTAGACGTAAAGACCGCAAGCGTTACATTTGTGCACTCCGAGGACGGAAAATGCAGGGTAGAATGCTACGAGCAGGAAAAGGTAAAGCATACCGCACGAGTAGAAGACGGTGAGCTCAAAGTAAGCGTGAGCGACACGAGAAAATGGTGGGATCATATATCTGTATTTTCATTCAAAAGTCCCAAGGTTACGGTGTATCTTCCGAGTACAGAATATCTTTCGTTAAGCGTGGAAGCGAACACCGGAAAGGTAGAAGTGGCAAAGGAGTTTACGTTCGGAGTGCTTGATATATCAGTTGATACGTCGGACATAATTCTGCGCGCGGACGTTACCGGAAATGCAAATATCGAAATCGATACGGGCAAGGTGACTTTGGAAGATCTTTCGCTCGGAAGTGCTGAGATTTCCTGCGATACCGGAAATATAACTGTAAAGAAAGTAAAGGCGTCGGGCAAGCTTATCACCGAGGCGGATACCGGAAAAACAAAGCTTTCTGACGTTACCTGCAACAGTCTTGATGCAAAGGGTGATACGGGGGACATCGTACTCGAAAGAGTCGTTGCCGAGGGCAGTTTTAACATTTGTGTTCATACAGGTGACGTTATATTTGAAAAGAGCGATGCCGCCGAGATATACGTAAAATCAAATACCGGTGATGTAAAGGGAAGTCTGCTTTCCGAAAAGATATTCTTTGCAAGGAGCGATACCGGAAAAGTCAACGTGCCCAAGACGATGAGCGGCGGCAGATGCGAGATCGAAACCGATACGGGTAATATAAAAATCACGGTTGAATAACAAAAAGCAGAGCTTAAAAGCTCTGCTTTTTACATTTTATTACCTTTTTCATCGTATTTTGTTATAGACGTGACCTTGCCGCGACTGTTATATAGCGTCACTTTTCTGAGCACGCCGTTAGCATCGTATTCTCTGACTTGGCTTATTTTGCCCGAGGTGTAGAAGCTTTCTTTTCTCATGGTGTCATTCTCGTCGAACTCGGTTATCATAACGACGGTTTTTCCGGAGTAGAGAGTTTCCTTTGATCTCACGCCGCCTGCATATTCGAGCTTCTGATAAAGCACTCCCTTGACGTAAACGTATCTTACGCCCGAGATAATATTTCCCTCGGAGCCGTAGGTGAGGGTAGTGCCGTTTGGCTCGTAAACGGTGTAGCTGAGCAGACTGCCGCTCTCGTCGTATCTGTAAAGGGTACGGCTCTCTATGCTTTCGCCCTTTCCGTAACGGACGTCGCCCGTCTTATTGCCGCTTGCATCGTAGGTTGTGAGATATGATATATTCTTTCCGTCCTCGTAAAAGGCTTCCGAGCGCACCTTTCCTTCAAGGTACTCGTATTTTATAAGAGTTCCGTTTGCCTGCCGCAGATAACGCGTTCCCTCGACGATATTGTAGCTGCCGTCGTAAACAAGAATAGTTTTGTCTGAGTTGAATGTGACGTATTTCGTGCGGACTCCGCCCTCGTCGAATTCTTCGTAGGAAGAGATATAGCCGTTTTCGTCGTATTTTTCTATTTTTTCGATTATCTCCGATTCGCTATATCGGTAGATCAGAGATACGTTTCCGTTTGCAAAATAGTTTGTGAGTGTCTGCTTCGTTCCGTCCTCACGGTACTCGCACACCGAGGAAACTACATCGTAGGATCTGTAACTTATCTCGCGAAGCCTTGCGCCGTTTTCACCGTATTCGTATATCGTGTAGCTTGAAAGCTCTCCTTTTTCTCCGTAGCGTACAGCGAGTACGGTATCA
>JAZOSN010000009.1:0-10466 GCA_045657105.1 Eubacteriales bacterium | reverse complement strand
CTCCTCCACAGGAAAAATAACCTGGCCCTCCGGTCAGGCCGGCAAAAGTCCGACGACGGGCGTATATGAGGTTGCTCAGTACACCGACGCCAACAAGCTTTCCGGCGGTTTCTACGGCTTCCGCTCCAACGTAAGCCATACCGCATACAACGAATGGCTTACCGCGCAGGGCACGAAGGGTTGGCTCGGCACATCTCCGAGAATAGATAAAGAAGGCGACTACGTTTCGTACTACGTTATCAACGATCAGAAGGAAGCTATCGACATCACCATCGATGCAGGCAACCTTGATCTCGGCGCTCTCGAAACAGGCAAGACCTATTCGGTAAAGGTCAAGACCTTCCCCGAAGGCTCTGTTATCAACTCGGGCGAAGCTATCAAGCTCGGCGGAACAGGTATTGCTCAGTCCGGCAAGGCAGTGCTCAACAGCGACGGAAGCTATACCGTTAAGTTTATGGCTACCTCGGCAAATGCAACTGCACTCAAAGCTTCGGTTGACAACCACATCTTCGGAACTCTTTCTGCAAGTGTTGCTGTTGCCGCAACGGGTGACGACGTTGCAACCGGCGACGCTACCTTCATTATCGGCGCAGGCGTAGTTCTCGCAGCGCTCCTCGGAACCGGTATCGTTCTCAGCAAGAAGAGAAGCATCGCGTAATTTAAAAGCATAATAATAAAAACGGCAGAATTTTCTGCCGTTTTTGTTTTACAACAAAATCACCTGCCTCGCGGCAGGTGATTTCTGTTATTTTTCTGTTTTTATAGCTTCAACCAAAGCCGTTTCCAAACCGTCCATAAGATTTTTGCTCTGCTTGGAAAAAGAAAGTCCGAAGGTTATGCGAGTCCTCATCTGAGCGTCGTCGATAGCTTCTATTTCTATATACGTGGCGGCAAGCGCCATATTGTGAAGCAGGCTAATATCGCGTTGCACGAGCATAAAAACGGGAGAGTAAACCCGAACGCATATCATCTTTTCCTTGGAGTGCAGCCGAACGTCGAACTCGCCGTTTTGACTTGCGGAAAATTTGTTGCACGCCTGCGCGAGAACATAAAAATCGTCACGCCTTTCCTCTGTCTGTGAAAGTAAAAAAGTGTTTGTGTCAAGCATCTCTTTTATAAGCCTTTTGCCCTCTTCCTCTGCCGCGCGCTCATCGTCTTTGCAGGAAAAGAGATCAAAATTATAGCTTCTTTCCAAAAGCGTTTCCCAGCCCTTGTCCGATCCGAATATTTTAGTGTTTGGTATTTTACCGCCACACATAACTTTTCTCCTTCAAATAAAAAAGTGCGCCCCGAGAGGCGCACAAAAAAATGTACTCTCGGTGTTGCGACGCACCTTATAACTCCACGACAGAGAAAAAGAGAACACATTTTTTTACAAATGATAATACTCCGTCGTGTATATATTTATTCAGTTGTGCGTCGCAAATATACTATACCAAAATTTTTCCGATTTGTCAATAGCGGATTTTATTGACATATTGGGAAAACTATTGTATAATTTAAATAATATCTATTTCAAGGAGAAAAAGCCAATGAACACTTGGGATCTTTCCTATTTTTATAAAAACGACGAGGAGTTTGCAAGGGATTTTGACTCACTCGGCGAATATCTTCCCAGACTCGGAGCATACAAGGGCTCCCTCTCGGACGAGGCAAAGCTCAAAGAATATTTCCTGCTCTCCGAGGAGCTTGAAAAGAAGCTTTTCAGAGTTTATCAGTACGCGTCGCTCAAAAGCGATCTGAACAAAAAGGACACCGCAAGCGCGGCGAGTGTCGCAAGAGTTATGATGCTCCTTGCAAATCTCGAAGAGGTCACCTCGTTTGAGGCTCCCGAGATCCTTTCGCTCGGCAGAAAAAAGGTGTTCGAATTCATCGACAAGAACCCTGAATTTGAGTCCTACCGTTTCATTATGGAAAAGCTTTTCAGAGGCAACAAGCACGTGCTCAAAGAAGATCGGGAAAAGCTCCTTTCCTACTACTCGCCCGTCGCAAACGAGGGCTCCGAGCTCTACTCGAAGCTCGCAGTCGCAGACGCCAAAAACAAAACGGTAAAGCTTAGCAGTGGCGAAAAAGTTACCGTAACTCAGGGAAATTGGCGTGCGCTCATCGCAGACGCGCCCGTCGCGTCCGACCGCAAAAAGATCTTCGAAGCGATATTCTCTGCATACGGCGACAGTAAAAACACCTACGCCGAGATCTACAATCTCGTTATGAAAAGCGAGCTTGCAAACGTCAAGGCAAGAGGCTACTCGTCGATACTTTCCTCGCATCTGTTCGGCAACAACATTCCCGAATCGGTATTCACCACGCTTATCGGCGTTGCGGGAAAATACACGAAATCGCTTAAAAAATACTACAAGCTCAGAAAGAAATATCTCGGACTGAAAGCTCACCGCTCGTACGACCGCTTTATCGAGCTTGCTCACTCGGACAAGAAATATTCCTACGAGGAAGCAAAGGAGCTCTTCTTCAAGTCTATTGAGAACACACCCGACGATTTTCAGGCGAAGGCACGCGAGGTTCTCCGCGAGGGATTCGTTGACGTTTACGAGCAGGATGGCAAGCGAAGCGGCGCGTATTCTTCGAGCATCGCGGACGCTCACCCCTTTATTCTGCTCAACTACACCGATACTCTCGACGATGTTTTCACAGTCGTCCACGAGGCAGGACATTCGATCCACACCCTCTATTCGCACGAGGCGCAACCGACGAAGCTTCAACAGTATACGATATTCGTCGCCGAGATCGCGTCCACCTTCAACGAGCATATGCTCCTCGATCATCTGATAAAATCGGGCAACACGACGCGCGAGGAGAAGATCATGCTCCTTCAAAAGGCGATCGACGAGATCGTCGCGACCTTCTACCGTCAGAGTCTTTTTGCGACCTACGAATACGAGGTCAGCCGTATGATAGAAGAGGATAAGCCGATCGACCACGAGGTGCTTTCCTCGCTTATGATCGACCTTTACAAGAAATATTACGGCATCGACATTTCGAAGGAAAACGTCAAGCAGTACGTCTGGGCGTACATTCCTCACCTTTTCTATACGCCGTTTTACGTTTACCAGTACGCGACGAGCTTCGCGGCAAGCTTTGCGCTCTACTCGGCGGTAAAGGAATGCAAAGAGGGCGCGTTTGAGAACTATATAAATCTCCTGAAATCGGGCGGAAGCAAGTATCCTATGGATCAGGCGCGCGAGGCAGGCATCGACTTCAAGAAAAAGGAAACCTTTATGGCAGTCGTCCGCCGCCTTGACGAGCTTGTCGATATGCTTGAAAAGGAGCTGTATTAAGTGCAAAGTGCAAAGTTAAAAGTGCAAAGTTAAGGAAGCTTTGCTCCGCAAAGCGAATTATTAAATACGGGTCGTCGAGGGCGCCGACCCCTACGAGGAACATTTTATTTAATAAATTCATTTTCCGCAGGAAAATGCACCTCTACAAGCCTTCCCTTGCAAGGGAAGGGGGACCGCGATAGCGGTGGATGAGTAGTATCCCTGACGCGCTTTATTAAGTGCAAAGTTAAGGAAGCTTTGCTCCGCAAAGCGAAAATAAATCAAAAATAAAGACACACCTTGTAAGGGGCGGAGCACGTTTTGCGCCGCTTTTTCACCGAAAAACAAAAGACAGAGAACATTTCTCTGTCTTTTCCTTTTACAATTTCTTCGCCCTCTCACTGACCGCGCGGCGAAAATCGGGCAGATCGTGCGAATACTCACCCGACATATACGGGCTCGTGATAATAAAATCGGCGGTCGCGCGGTTGTTCGCAATCGGAATATCGTAAACCTGCGCGATGCGGAGAAGTGCTTTTACGTCGGGATCGTGAGGCTGTGCGGTGAGCGGATCCGAGAAGAATATCACGACGTCGATCTTGCCGTCAACGATACGCGCGCCGATCTGTTGGTCGCCGCCGAGAGGACCGCTGTTGTAGCCTCTCACGGGGAGTCCGGTCTGCTCGGAAACCATCTTCGCGGTCGTTCCCGTTCCGCAGAGGAAATGATGCTCGAGGATCTCCTTGTTTTCTCTGCACCACGCGATAAGGTCGTGCTTTTTATTATCGTGCGCGATAAGCGCTATGTTCTTCTGATTTTCCATCGTAAGATTTATATTTTCACTCATTGTATCTGCTCCGTTTGCTTTTTTCTTAATTATACTACGTTTCCTTCGATAAATCAACACCTTTTTGAAAGCTCTGCGTTAAATCTGTGATATTTATTTGTAAAATCGCTTGTTTCGGGGAGCATTTGAAGTAGCGCCGCCCGTATTTAATAATTCGCTTTGCGGAGCAAAGCTACCTTAACTTTGAACTTAGGGTTGCACAGCAAACCGTCACACGACGGCTCTGCCTCGTGTTTTGCACATTTAAAACGGCGTGATACCCGATTAAGAGTATCACGCCGAAGCGGTGAGTTTTCAGTTGTTTAACGAATGGTGTAAAAACGACGCGGTCTTGGGAGATTTCGGATTTGTGAATATATCTTCGGGCGTTCCTTCCTCTTCGATAATTCCGTCTGCAAAGAATACTACGCGGTCGGCTACGTTTCTCGCAAACTCCATTTCGTGAGTTACGACGAGCATCGTTCTGCCTTGTTCTTTGAGCTCTCTTATTACTCGCAGAACCTCGCCCGTAAGCTCGGGGTCGAGCGCCGAGGTCGGTTCGTCAAAGCAGAGTATCGCAGGCTCCTGCGCGAGGGCTCTCGCTATTGCAACTCTCTGTTGTTGACCGCCCGAAAGCTGCCACGGGTAGTTCGACATCTTGTCGGCAAGTCCGACACTGCAAAGAAGCTCGCTTGCTCTCTCCTTGTTTTCGGCAAGTGCCTTCTGCACGGCAGTCCGCCTCTTTCCGAAGGGAAGAGTGGCTCTGATATATTCCTTCGTGCGAAGCTGCAAGGGTAGATACACGTTTTCAAGTGCGGTGTACTGCGGAAAAAGATTGAACGACTGGAACACAAGTCCAAGCCTCAGGCGCATATTTCTGATCTCTGCCGAGTTGTAGGACTTTGCCGCATCGAAGAAAAAGCTGTCTTTTATCTCTATCGTTCCCTCGTTTGCCATTTCGAGGAAGTTGAGGCATCGCAGAAAGGTGGTCTTTCCGCCGCCCGACGATCCGATCACCGCGACGACCTCGCCCTTTTCCATCGAAAAGTCGATCCCGTGCAGGACCTTCGTGCTTCCGAACTGCTTTTTTAAATTTTTTATTTCAAGAAAAGCCATTTCCTCTCCCTCCTTAAACCTTGTAGTAGTCAAGCTTCTTTTCAAGGAAGCGGAAGAGAACGGTAAGACCGCCTACGAATATCAGGAAGAATACCGCTATGTAGAACATCGGCCATATAAGACCCTTTGACAGGAAATCCATCTCGTTGACGAAGAAGATTTCGGCAACCGCGATAACGCGCGCAAGAGAGGTGTCCTTTACGAGAGTTATTACCTCGTTGCTCATAGGAGCGAGAATTCTCTTTATTACCTGCATAAGAACGACAGTGAAGAAGGTTTCCCTTGCGGTCATACCGAGCACCTGCGCCGCCTCGTACTGTCCCTTCGGGATACTTTCGATCCCGCCTCGGTAGATCTCCGAGAAATAGCAGGCGTAGTTTATGACGAACGCCACGAGAGCCGCGGTAAATCTGCCGTTATCTCCGGTAAATAATTGTACTTTAAAAAGTATTCCGGGAACGTAAAAGACCACGAATAATTGAAGCATAAGAGGGGTGCCGCGAATTATCCAGACCACTGTTCTGCTAAGCCAGGCGAGCGGTTTGAACTTTGACATTGAGCCAAAGGCTATAACAAGCCCGAGGGGGAGCGAAAGAACGAGTGTGAGGACAAACAGCAGGCAGGTAGTTTCAAAGCCCTCGAAAAGCTTCTCGGTTATTTGCCAAAAGCCCATTATTTATTACCGATGTCAGAAATAAGATCGTTCGTAAGACCGTATTTTTCTGCGAGAGCCGCAAGAGTGCCGTTCTCGGAAAGTGCAAGGATAGCCTCGTTGATCTTTGCGGTGAGGTCGCTGCCCTTGCGGCAACCGATAGCGTAAACCTCGCTTTCAGGCTCGTAAGCGGTGTTGATCGAGAGAGAAGCGAAATTTCCCTGACCTACCATAGCGCGCGCCATCTGATAGTCGATAACGGCAAAGTCTGCCGTGCCCGATACGAGCTCGGTAAGAGCAGAAACCTGAGAATCGAAGGTCGTTACCTTGTCCTCGCCGCCTGCAAGCTCTTCTGCTACGCTCTGTCCGGAGGATCCGCCCTCTGCGACGCCGCGCTTGCCTGCAAATGCTTCCTTGGTGTTAAGACCTTCAAGGTCTGCCGATCTTGTGACGATACACTGACGGTTTTCGAGATAGGAGTAGGTGAAATCAACGTACTCGGTACGCGAAACGCCGTCCTCATCTCCGTAGGTAAATCCGTTCCAGATAAGGTCGATAGATCCGCTGTTGAGCTCGAGGTATTTGTTCGGCCACTTGATGATCTGGAATTTAGCCTCAACGCCGAGATACTCGGCAACTGCCTCTGCAAACTCGGTGTCAAATCCGGTGAGGTTGTCGTCTTCGTCAAAATAGTTCATAGGAGAGTAAACGGTTATTCCGCAGGTAAAAAATCCTCTGTCCTCGATAGTTCCCCAGTCGGAGCTTTCCTCGGTGTTACAGGACGAAAATCCGAGTACACAGCTAAGAGCCATGATAAGTGCGAGTAAAAGTGTGGTTATGCGTTTCATAATAAATTTTCCTTTCTTTTGACGCTTTATCAAAGTAAAGCGGTTAAGTATCCTTATAATACTACATTTCCTCTGCTTTGTCAAGGGTAAAAACAAAATTATATGTAGTTTTATTTATAAAAAAGCAGACTTTTATGTCAAAGAACCTCTATCTGACACATTTTCATAGCCGAAAGAGCGTTTTCGTGGCTTTCTGGAGTCACTCCCGCACAGCAGGACGAGTCTACCTTTATATTTACTTCGGGCAGAGAAGCCTTGATAAGAAGCGCGTTCGATATTACACATATATCTGTGCACAGACCGACGAGGGTGATTTCGCCGATGCCCTCGCGCGAGTGCATCTGCACGAGCGCCTTGGCAAGCTCGGTAGAGCCGAAGGTCGGCTTGTCTATCGCGGGCGTTTTTCTGAGTGCATCGAGCTCGTCGCGTATTTCCCAGCCCTTGCTTCCTCTTATGCAGTGCTCAACGGGCAGGTTTTTGCCTTCGAGAGTCTGCATATAATCTGCCTCGTGTGTGTCGCGCGTGAAAATGACCTCGCCGTCAAAATTCTCGATCTTGCTCTTTACCTTGTCAACTATTGCGACAGCCTGCTTTGTTCCGAGCGCGCCGTCGATAAAATCATTCTGCATATCAATTACAAGAAGTACGTTTTTCATAAATTATTCTCCTTTATTAAATTACACCGACTATTATATAACTTTCAGTATGTTTTTTCAAGTCCGCGGAGAATTTTTTCTCTTTGACAAAAAAGTAACGAAAAATTAAAGAAATTCCGAAATCCTACTTGAAATTTCTTGAAAATATGATATAATCAATTTTAGAATGGGGAAAGATGTGGGTTTTAAAACGCGCACGCCCGTTCGAACGGATAAAAAAAGAACTAAACGTTCAAATAAAAAGTGAGAAAGGGTCTTGTTCACGGTAAAGTGAACGGCAAGGTGGTTCAGTTCTATGAATAATACCAGCAAAAGTATATCCCTGCTCTTCGACGAAGGCACGTTTGTTGAAACCGGAGCCTATATCACGGTAGGAAACGACGATGCGAAGGCATCGGGCGCTACCTGTGGCTACGGCGCTGTCAACGGAGCGCTTGTCTTTGCGTTCGCGCAGGACTTTTCGGTTGAAAAAGGAGCTCTCGGAAGAGCACAGGCAGAGAAGATCTGCGCTCTGTACGATATGGCAATAGCTAACGGCGCTCCCGTTATCGGAGTTTTCAGCAGTGCAGGAGTCAGAGTAAACGAGGGAAGCGCGGTTCTCGCGGCTTACGGAAAGCTTCTTTCCAAGATAAACGCGGCTTCGGGAGTCATTCCTCAGATCGCGGTCGTTGACCAGACCTGCGCGGGACTTTCGGCAACTGCGGCGGCTATGTTCGACGTAGTTATCGCAGATACTGAGTCGAGGCTTTATATTACTCCCCCGAGCGTTGCGAGGGCAAACGGCATCGCAGACGCGGGAAGCGCGGCTTACGCCTTCGCAAACGGAAATATAGACGTTCTCTGCGACAGCAAGGAAGCATCTCTTGCAAAGGCTCGCGAGATGGCGTCCGTTCTTCCTCAGAACGCGGCTCAGGGCTACGCTTATGCAGAGGCAAACGACGACTCTTGCAGAGCGACGGCAGAGCTTGAAAATGCAAAGGATATAAGAGAGGCGGCGGCGATAATCGCAGATAACGGTCACTTCACAGAGCTTAAAGGAGATTTCGCTCCGAGTGCTCTTACCGCTATCGCATCTCTCGGACAGATTACCGTCGGTATTTGCGGACTCGGAGGTGCTCTTGGCGCTCCCGAGGCAAAGAAGATCGCGTCCTTTATCTCCTTCTGCGATAATTTCTCCATGCCGATAATCACTCTCGTTGATAGCTGCGGCGCAGATCACGAGTCGGGCGACGCGGGACTTGCAGGAGAGCTTGCAAAGCTCGCATCTGCATATGCAGGAGCTTCCTGCCCCAAGATCACCTATATATTCGGCAAGTCTTACGGCGCGTCCTTCACTCTCGTCGGCGCAAAGGCACTCGGCGCAGACATCGTTTACGCTTCTCCCAAGGCAGAGATAAGTGTTCTTTCTCCCGAGGCTTCGGTACAGTTCTTCTACGGCGAAGAGATCAAGCAGGCCGAGGACGGCGCGGCAAAGAGAGCAGAGCTTCTCGGTGAGTGGAAGAGCACTGAGGCGTCCCCCGAAAAGGCGGCATCCCTCGGCGCTATCGACGACATTGTAGCTTATAGCGAAGTAAGAGCAAGAATTATTTCGGCAGTCGAAATGCTTTTTGCCAAGATTGCAGGAAATCCTGCAAAGAAGCACTCCAAGCTTCCTTTCTGAGTTTATTTATACTCGGACAAGACAAGATAAAAAGAAAGGGTAAATTAGGATATGAATATTCCCGTACTCATAGACCTGTCTAACCTGACCAAAGAGGACGTCACCACCCCTATTGAAAATATGGGCGACAGACTTCTTATGGCAGGACAGACACTGCTCCTCGGAATGGCGGCGGTCTTTGCGGTTCTGGCGGTGCTCTGGATCGTTATTGCAATAGCAGGAAGGCTCCTTGCAAAGGACGAGTCGGAAAGCAGCGCACCTGACGTGCAAAGGACGGCTGCTCCGATAGCCGCTCCGATAGCCGCTCCTGCGGTAAGCGCGTCGGACGACGAGGAGATCGTTGCGGCGATCACGGCGGCAATATCGGTTATGCTCGATAAGCCCCAAAGCGCGTTCCGCGTAGTTTCTTTCAGACAGACCTCGCGCGAGGCGTTCCGCAGAAATAATTCCAAGTAAAAACTAAATTTCAGAAAGAGAAGGTTTAATATAATGAGAAAATTCAGCGTTACTGTAAACGGTAAAGTATATGAAGTTGAAGTTGAGGAGCTCGGCGCATACGCCGCTCCTGCATCGGCACCCGTAGCTGCTCCCGCGGCTGCTCCCGCTCCCGCGGCTGCTCCTGCACCTGCGGCTGCTCCCGCTCCTGCGGCAGCTCCTGCACCTGCGGCAGCTCCCGGAAACGGAACTCCCGTTAAGGCTCCGATGCCCGGCACCATCGTTAAGGTCAAGGTTTCGGCAGGTCAGGCGGTTAAGAACGGCGACGTAGTCTGCGTTATCGAGGCTATGAAGATGGAAAGCGACATCTGCGCTCCCTGCGACGGAACGGTTTCCTCGATTATCGTAAAGGGCGGCGACTCTGTAAACACCGACGACCTCCTGCTCACCATCGCCTGAGTAAAGTCTTGCTTTGCAGTTTAACGAAAGGACTTTATAAATATGCTTGATAGTATTTTAAAATTTTTGGAAACTACGGGCATTTCTCAGCTTATGGGAACGGACGGTTGGTGGAAAACGCTTGTAATGCTTGCGATTTCCTTCCTGCTTATATATCTTGCAATAGTCAAGAAATACGAGCCGCTTCTGCTTCTCCCGATAGCTATCGGAATGCTTCTTACGAACCTTCCGGGCGCAGGTCTTTTCCACCTCGAAATGTGGATGGACAGTAGCATCAAGGTTTCCGAATCTATCAGAATGGTAGTAAATGAAGGTGGATTTCTCGACCTTCTGTATATGGGCGTCAAGCTCGGTATCTACCCCTGTATAATCTTTATAGGAATAGGCGCGATGACTGATTTCTCGCCGCTTATTGCAAATCCCAAGAGCCTGCTTATGGGCGCAGGCGCACAGCTCGGAGTTTTCGTAGCCTTCGCAGGCGCGATCATTTCGGGAGTGTTCTCGCTCTGTGAGGCGGCGTCTATCGGTATTATAGGCGG
>JAZOSN010000008.1:0-6681 GCA_045657105.1 Eubacteriales bacterium | reverse complement strand
CCGGCGTATCGTTCACGGCGGAGGGCGGAAAAGCTTTTGGCTTGCTGGGCAGAAACGGCGCAGGCAAGACGACCTCTATACGTATTTTAATGGACGTTTTTCCTGCAAACGGCGGAGAGGTGCTTATCGACGGAAAACCGATAGATTACGGCAAGATAGGCATCGGATATCTACCCGAGGAGAGAGGCCTTTATCCCAAAAAGACAATCATCGATCAGCTCACATATTTTGCAGAGCTTAAGGGTATGAGCAAAAAGGACGCTGTAAAAGCGGTCGATTATTGGCTCAGACGGCTCGGCATGACCGAATACAGAAACAAGCGCCTCGACACCCTTTCTAAAGGAAATCAGCAGAAGATACAGCTCGTCACCGCGCTCGCGCATGACCCCGATATCGTGATTCTCGACGAGCCCTTTTCGGGTCTTGACCCGGTAAATGCGATGCTGCTTAAGGATATAGTAAAGGAACAGATCTCAAAGGGGAAGATAGTTCTCTTTTCGAGCCATCAAATGAGCTATATTGAAGAATTCTGCGACAGTATCGCCATTTTGAACAACGGCGTAGTCGCCGTATCGGGAGATCTGCGCGACATAAAGCGCGACTATCCGCGTGACCGTCTGCTCGTGCGTACCGAAGATCCCGGGGCAATTATGTCCGATTTCGGTTCTTCTTGCTCGAAAAACTCAAGCGGCGACCTTATTATTCGCCTTTCCGAGCCTTCCGAAAAGAAGGCGGTTATGACTCGCCTTGTCGAAAATTACGATATAGACGAGGTGAAGGTTTTCGAGCCCTCGCTCAACGATATCTTCGTAGAGTACGCGGGTGACGCGGCAAAGGAGGACTGACAGATGAAGCAGTTTGGAAAGATACTTAAATTTGAGCTTACCTCCTACGTCAAAAACAAGGCGTTTGTGGGAATTACCGTATTTCTGGTTTTAGCCATAACTGTCGTTATGTTTTTCCCCAGAATATCCATCTTTTTTGAAAAGGAGAACACCTCCGCACCCTCGGACGATACCGCTTTGATGCTCGTAAAAGCCGAAGAGGGTTCTCGTGCTGACACGGTAAAGACGGCGTTTGAAGGAGCCTTCAGCGATTACAAGGTACAAGTCACCGACGAAAGTGTTGACGCTATAAAAGAAAAGATCGTCTCGGGCGAGGTTGAATGTGCATTCGTAATGAACGGTCCCGCCGAGTTTATCTACTACGTAAACAACCTTTCAATGTACGATGCAAACACCGAGATAGCTGTCGGTGTGCTGCAACAAATATATCAAATGAACGCTATGATAAACGGCGGCATGAGCGCAGAGGACGCCGCGGGCGTGATGAATATACAGATAAACGGCACGGTAGAAAGCCTCGGCAAGGATCAGATGCAAAACTTCTTCTATACGTACATTATGATCTTTGCTCTGTATATGGTAATTCTTCTCTACGGACAGATGGTCGCTATGAACGTTGCCACCGAAAAGAGCTCAAGAGCTATGGAGGTGCTTATCACGAGCGCGAAGCCGATCAGTATGATGTTCGGAAAGGTACTTGCCTCGTGTATTGCGGGTCTCGTTCAGTTGGGCGCGGTATTCGGCTCTGCCCTGCTCTTTTACAACGTAAATGAGGAGTACTGGGGAGACAATATGATAATCGATTCGATATTCAACATTCCTCCCGAGCTTCTTGCATTTATGCTCATATTCTTCCTGCTCGGATTCCTCATCTACGCATTTTTGTACGGTGCGGTCGCATCTACCGTCTCAAAGCTTGAGGACATAAACACGGTAGTACAGCCGATAACCTATCTCTTCGTTTTCGGATTCATCGTTACTATGATCTCAATGTCGAACGGAAACGTTGACAGCACGCTGATGACTGTCTGCTCGTATATTCCGTTCACCTCGCCAATGGCAATGTTTACGAGAATTGCTATGAGCACGGTGGCATGGTACGAAATTACGGCTTCTATTGCTATTCTTGCGGCATCAACTGCGGCAGTAGGCGTAATCGCCGCCAAAATATACCGTATGGGCGTTCTTATGTACGGAAACGCTCCTAAGATCAAGGATATAATAAAACTCATCAAAAAGGCATAAAACGCCAAAACGGCTTGGAGGCTAAAACCTCCAAGCCGTTTTTATTTAACGTGTATTTACACCGAATAACTGTTTCGCTGTCAAATTTTCAGGGAATTCCTTTATGCTCGGCGCATCGCACATTTGACAGTCTTTTAAGAAAACTTCCTTTTCGACCAATTAAACAAGATTTTTGACGCTTTGTCAAAATCGACTTCTTCGTCTCTTTTTAATTTCAAAAAGGTCTCGACTATTATTTTTTCGTCGTCCGATGCCACTGCAAGCAGCTCGTTTTGGGTTCTGAAATATCTTCCCGTTTGCTTAAAGCAGACCGCCTGTACCACAAAAGACGCAGATTTATACAGAGCGTAAAGAGCCTCCCCGCTCTTTTCGTGAAGCATATTGTGAACTGCGCCGTGGTAGATATTGCACGCGCCGAGCTTTATCGCTCTGTCAATGGCTACACTGTCAATAAGCGAAAGAATCTCATCGAGACTCCCCTTTATCGGCTCTGTATCGTAATAAAACTGAAAGAGGTCGGAGCTATCCCAATTTAAAAGTTCCCCCTTGCCCGAAACAAATCCGCAGATAAGTTCTCTGTGACTCATAGTATCGAGCAGAGCGTTATAGGTATCGACGTCAGTATCGGTAAACTCGTCGAGGATCACAACAACATCAATATCGCTTTTTTCGGTCGCTTCACCGCGTCCATAGCTTCCCTGCAGACCCACGAACCATACACGCTCTCCGAAGATATTATCCAGTACTTTCAGAAAATTTTCGATCCAGGATTTGATATTTATCATTAAAATCACCCCGCGTTTTTTAATTCACACAAATTCACCGTTATATTACATCCGTATTTGTCGGTCGGGTCACTGTGCCCACCTAATTGAGGCCTATGTTAAAGCTGCGCGAAAATCTTGTCCAAAGTAAATCTGCGGGTCTTGGATTTCTTCCCTGATATACTTTAAGTTTATCAAGTGGCATATCTACGAGTGGCATAATAGTACCCTGAGTTGCCTCTATTTCACTGAAATTATATCACCGCCACAGCCGTTTGTCAAGGAATTTAGGCAACAATAACTATATGCGCTGCAGAAATTAGTTGATTTGCACAAAAACCGCATGTGTTTTTTTACAGTTACACAAAATCATTTTTTGTTAAATTATTGACAAGGACGCAGAAACTGTGATATAATTTTATAAATAAAATTATAAATTGAGTTGTACAGTATTTTTAATCTGCGAAAATCGACTATAAGAACAAAACTCGAAATTTAACGAAGCGAAACTCCAAGGCAACTTAGACGCCGATATCGGCGTCGGAAAGGAAAAAGCTATGAAAAAAAGAAGGTTTTTCAAAAGATCGACATCGGTGCTTCTCATACTTTCTATGATAATAGCACTTTTACCCACTCTCGCCGCCAATGCAGCTACGGCAAGCTCGTCCTACATGCTCGAAAGCGACGAAGTAACCCTTAACGACTGGAAGCAGTACTTCGGCGCGGACGTGCTCGACACAGAAAACGCGGGACGCATCTGGAACGACAAATCGGTCTTCACCGATCCGTCGGTTCTCGGAAGTCTCGTTGACGTAAACGGTACAGCCACACAGATAACAGTAGGAGATAACAATTTCCTCGTCGCCCTTTCCGCTATCGCGGCAAACAAGTCGATCGTGGGATATTCACACATACCTACCGACACCGTCCTCGTCCTCGACATATCGGGCTCAATGGGCCCCGGATTCGGTTCTGCCTACAACGATGCAGTGGCAGATATGGTAACGGCGGCAAACGCGGCTATCACCAGCCTTCAGGCGCTTAACAAGCACAACCGCGTAGGTATCGTTCTTTACTCCAGCTCCTCGCAGGTGCTTCTGCCTCTCGACAGATACTCTACCACCAACACCGAAACCTATAACAACGGTACTCCGAGAGACCCTTCGGACGACAAGATCATAAACGTATATCTCGAAACCAACGGCAGTGAAAATCAGATATCTATCGCCGAAAAAGTAAAGAACGGCAATAACGAAACCGTAACTCAGAAAACGGTAAACGTTACGGGCGGAACCTACACTCAGTCGGGAATAGACGAAGCGATGGATATGTTCCTTGAGGTTGACAAAAACGATACCGTTATTTCGGGAAGCGACTTCCAGAACGGAACCCAGCGTAAGCCGGTACTCGTTCTTATGTCGGACGGCGCTCCTACCGAAGCAAGCAGCAATTTCACAAACACATCTTCAAACAGCAACGTAGGAAACGGAACCAGCTCAAACGAGAACATAAGATTTTTGACCCAGCTTACCGCGGCTTACGCAAAGGCAAGAATCTCCGAGCACTACAACTCGGAAGAGACTCTTTTCTATACGCTCGGTCTCGGCGGAAGCTCCTCAGTGCTTGAGCCCGAAAGCTCATCAAGATCCGAGAAAAATCTTTGGAACAGCTTTATAGCTCTCGACAGTGACGAATATCTTACCGTCTCACAGAAAGCGGTACGCCCTACCCCGTACATAACTTCCGTTGACGATATGTACTACGTCACCGACGCCTTTGAAGCAACTTCAAAATCAGACCTTTACGATACGTTTGAGAAAATAGTAAACCAAATCATCATTCAGTCTCTTTACTCTCCCACAAACGTAAGCTCGACCAATAATTTCAGCGGATTTATTACGTTCACCGACACACTCGGAAAATATATGGAGGTCAAGGACGTAAAGGGAATACTTTTCGGTGACACCCTTTTCTCCGGATCGCACTTTGCACAGGTTGCAATGAGCGGCACAGGATCTCTCGGCACTCCCGAACGCCCCACCGACCTCGGAAATGATTTCGTGCTTGCGGTCATTCAGCGTATGGGGCTCGACAAGCTCACAAACCGTTTCCCCACTCACGATGCAAGAGTTGCGGAAGCAAGATCGCTTATAAACCTCGCTTATACCCACGGTCAGATATCGTACAACGCCGCAACAGGCAAGTACAGCAACTTCATCGGCTGGTACGCTGATGCAAACGGCGAATATATCGGCTTCTGGGATCCTCACCACACGCCCGATCAGATGCCCGATGGCGCAGTATATACCAACAAATGCTACGGTATGCTTGGTACGGTAAGGGACGGATTCCGTGAAAGCGATATGCTTTATATCACTATCCAGATACACACCGAAATAGCAACCGGAAATCAGACTGTGGTATTTAAGATACCCTCCTCGCTTATCCCCGTAGTTTCTTACAACGTAACGATATCGGGAACCTCCCTCGACGAGCCGGGTGAGATTTCGGTAAATATAGACACCACCGATCCTATACGTCTTATTTACGAAGCGGGTCTGCGTTCGGATATAAGCTCTCTTAACATTACCGACAAGGTTGATGATGCGTACAGAAATGCGGACGGCACGTACACCTTCTACACAAACGATTACGACAATCAGGTAATTCTTGACGCAGAGCAGAACGAGGACGAGGAATCGCACGTCGGCGACCCCGGTGTCAACACCTTCTCGAACTTTAACCCCTCGCTTGAAAACGAAAGATACTACTACAACGTAGATACTCCGATATACGTACGAAACGGAAACGATTTTGTTCCGTACAGTGCAGATACCGCACCGGGAAGCGTTGATCTTTCCGCAGTTCCCCTCTATCGAGAGTACATACACTTCAAGTACGATAGCGTAGGCGATAAGTGGGCGCTCTACACCGAGCACGCGGAAATACATCACGCAACTCTCGTCGAAGCCGCACGCTACACCTCGGGTGCTGATGCAGGCAACTGGTATATTCCCGCGGGAACGATACACCACAACCTCGACGCAAGAGAGAGAGTCAAGGCAGACGGAAACGATGCCGACACACTCCCCGACAGCGTAAACGAGGTAAAATACGTTACATTCCCCTTCATTCACGAAAATATCGCCCACGAGTATCACATAGACGTTGTCCTCGGAAACAACGGTAAACTCACCGTTACTCCCGAGACCGCACTCAAGATAAGCAAAACGGTTGACGATTCGATCACCGACCTTAACGCGGCATACCGCTTCGTAGTCGGAGGCGGAGTAGCAGGCGAAACGGTAAAAGTGATACTTGAAGATGCGCGCGGAAATACTGTAACCGACACCGACACGTTTAGCGCGTCCGGAAATATAGAATTCTCCCTTAAAGCAGGCGAAACCATCTATATCGCAGGCATCTCCGCAGGAAGCTACTCGGTGTCCGAGATATACTCGGAAAGCGATAACTACCACGTAAAGAGCATCTCTGTAAACGGCAGTCAGGTCAGCGGAGACAATATTGCAAGCGTTTCGAGCGTAACGGTTGAAAATCAGAAGGTTACGTCCGTATCCTTTGAGAACACTATCGGTACGGGAAAAACGCCGGAAAGCTATCTCATAATTACCAAAACGGTAACTCACGATTTCGGAGACGAATACGTAGTAGATACCTCAAAGACCTTCCCGATAAGCATTGATCTCGGCGCTTCGTACGCAGGCGAAACGCTTGAAATTCTTACTACCAAGCAAAGCGGTGCGATAAATAAGACCGCAAGCGAAAACGGCGTTATTACCTACGATATTTCTCACGGCGAGCATATC
>JAZOSN010000007.1:0-18909 GCA_045657105.1 Eubacteriales bacterium | reverse complement strand
GGCGCAAAGAAGATAATCGACCTGACTCTCCCGCTCGGACTTGACAGTTCTCACGGCGGAATAATCGCATTCACCGACGTTTGCATGAAGCCGCCCATGGCGCTTGAATGGGATATGAAGCTCTGGTGGCCGCAGTGCGAGGCAATAATTGCGCTTCGACTTGCTCACAAGGTTTTTGGCGACGAAAAGTACGAAAAAGCCTATAAGGAGCTCGAAAAATACTGCGAAAAGCACTTTATCGACCGCGAGTACGGCGAATGGTACGGCTATCTTCACTACGACAACACGCCCTCGACAACGCTCAAAGGCAACATCTTTAAGGGCCCGTTCCACATTCCGAGATTTTATATGATAATGGCGTCTATGGACGAGAGCGGAAGCATTCTGGAATATATGAAATAATGAGAAAAGGAGTACGAGCAAAATTGCCCGTACTCCCTTTATTGTAGGACGGGGGTTTATCTCCCGCCGCTTTATTATATTTTATTATATTTTATTGTTTGTTTTCGGCGGCAGCAAGCCACCGCCCTACATGCTTTGTGAAAGGTGTTCCTTTATTTTTCTTTATGCATGCGAAAGAGTTTCCTCGCACGGCGCGAAGCAGAGCGTAAGTGTCAACATAAAATACGGAAGGTCGAGGAAAGCTTCGTTTATCACGCTTTTAGCAAAATTTATAAGCGTGAGAGTCCTGCTCAGGTGCTCGCTCGCCGCAACGAAAAGCTTGCCGATCTCAAATCCGAACGTGACCGCAAAGCAGAACACGAGAAGCGCAAGACAAATATTTGGATATATCTTATGGAATTTATTATCATTTCTCTGCATCTTTCCTGCAAACAGGATCACAAGAAAGGCGGCAAAGGAAAGTCCTTCCGCGATATTTTCGATATATGTAAACACCTCGATATTTGACAGTCGGTCCGAGCTCACAAGCACTCCGAGCGAATAGGAAACGTGCAGAATTTTTACTGCAAGAAGCATCGAGTCGGGCAGAAGCAAGACCTTATTCTTCACCTGTGCAAGAAGCAGAACGGCGGTCGAAAAATAGACGAGAACACATATAAGATCAAGAGCGTTTATAGTATAGAACGCCTCGATGTGTCCGTTCTGATAAACAAAATTCTCGCCTGCAAGAAGCTTCTCTACCGTCAGTGCAAAGAAAGCAAGAACCGTAAGCGTGCGAAGATGCTTTGCTCTGTTTTTGACAGAAAGGCAGTGTGAAATGCTCTTCATATTACACGCTCTCCCTGATTCTGTTTACCGAAACGACTCTGAGATCCTTGTCAAATTCAAAGATCGTTCCGTTAAGAGTGACCTCTCCGCTCGCCTGCTTGAAGCGCACAGGCATTTTATATCTGAGCTTATCTATGACGATCTGTGCCTCGACTCCGAGCGCAGACTCCTCACAACCGCACATACCGAGATCGGTAATATATCCGCTTCCCTTCGGAAGTATATGCTCGTCCGCGGTGGTGACGTGTGTATGTGTTCCGACGATCACGTCCACTCTGCCGTCGAGATAATAGGCGAGCGCCTTTTTCTCGGCAGTTGCCTCGGCGTGAATATCGAGCACCGAAATATCAAAGTTTCCTTTTTCCTTTTCAAGGATCTTATCGACCGTTTCAAACGGGCAGGCAAGGCTCTCCATAAACACCGTTCCGAGCACGTTCATAACGAGCACTCTTGCATATCCGGTGGAAACGACGGTATATCCCTTACCCGGGTTTGACGGGGGATAATTTGCAGGACGTATTATCTCATTTTTATCGTCAAGATAGGTAAAAATGCGGTTTTTCTGCCAAGTATGATTTCCGCCGGTTATAACGTCAACACCCGCATAAAAAAGCTCGTCGGCGTCATCGGGCATAATTCCGTTGCCCTCTGATACGTTTTCTCCGTTAGCGATAACGAGTGAAACGCCGTACTTTTTACGTACTGCCGCAAGATTTTTTCTCAGTGCTTCGAGCGCCGCCGGTCCGACAACGTCACCAAGACAAAGAATTTTGAAATTTTCCATCAAGCGTCCTTTCTACAAGACAAAGACGGCACCGACGGACCTTCGGTCCTCGGTACCGTCTTTTTAACATATTTAAATATATACTTATACGGAAATATCCGTCTTTTTTTCAAAGGAGTTTTATATTATAATATGTTATCCGCGCATTTGGCGCGTGGTTAATTAAGCTCATTTAAGTTATTTACTTATTTTGCATAGTCAACTGCGCGGCTTTCGCGAACTACGTTGACCTTGATCTGTCCCGGATATTTAAGCTCCGCCTCGATCTTCTTTGCAATTTCTCTTGCTACGAGGACCATATCGGTATCGGAAATCATCTCGGGCTTAACCATTATGCGGATCTCTCTGCCCGCCTGAATAGCGAACGATTTTTCTACGCCGGGAACGCTCTCTGCAAGCTCCTCCATCTTTTGAAGACGCTTGATGTAATTCTCAACGTTCTCTCTGCGCGCGCCCGGACGAGCCGCCGAAATAGCGTCTGCCGCCTGAACGATGAACGCGATTACCGAATGAGATTCTACGTCGCCGTGGTGCGCTTCGATCGCGTGAATGATCTCTTCGCTTTCTTTGAACTTCTTAGCGAGTTCTACGCCTATCTGAACGTGTGATCCCTCGGTTTCGTGTGTCATAGCCTTACCGATGTCGTGGAGAAGTCCCGCGCGTTTAGCCACGGTGCTGTCAACTCCAAGCTCGTCTGCCATAACTCCCGAGAGGAGCGACACCTCTATCGAG
Organism: Eubacteriales bacterium; assembly: GCA_045657105.1. Lineage (GTDB taxonomy): Bacteria > Bacillota > Clostridia > Oscillospirales > CAG-272 > SIG672. The sequence continues at coordinate 16,163 of JAZOSN010000007.1, read as the reverse complement.
TGCATAAGCACGTTCTGTCCGTAACTTGTTCTGTATTTGAGTCGTCCGAGAATTTTTACGAGATCTGCGTGTATTCCGTGAATACCCGTATCGAACGTTGCACGTTCACCTGCCTGCTTGATGCTGGCTTCGACCTCTTTTTTGGATTTTTCGACGAGCTCCTCTATCCTTGTGGGGTGGATTCGTCCGTCTGAAATAAGCTTTTCGAGAGTAAGTCTTGCCACCTCGCGTCTTACGGGATCAAATCCCGAAAGCGTGATAGCCTCAGGCGTATCGTCTATTATAAGATCAACGCCGGTCAGAGTTTCTATCGCTCTGATATTTCTACCCTCACGACCGATAATTCGGCCCTTCATTTCGTCATTGGGAAGAGGAACTACCGATATTGTAGCCTCGGCTACCTGATCGGACGCGCATTTTGCGATAGCAAGCGAGATTATGTTCTTCGCCTTATCGTCTGCGATCTCTTTGAGTCTTTCCTCTATCTCCACGAGTCTGAGCGCTGCCGAATGCTTAGCCTCTTCCTCGATCTGAGAAATGATCTCCTGCTTTGCTTCTTCTACCGTATAACCGGAAATTGCTTCGAGTCTTTCAAGTGCTTTAAGTCTGAGCTGCTCGATCTTGCCCGTAAGCTCGTTATTTTCCTTGATCTTTTTATCAAGGGTTTCTTCCTTACGTTCGATATTTTCAAGCTTTTTGTCAAGCGCTTCTTCTCTCGACGCGCATCTGCGTTCGAGCCTTGAAATCTCGCTTCTTCTTTCCTTGATCTCACGCTCAAATTCTTTGTTTGAACGCATTATCTCTTCTTTGGCTTCTATCAAAGCTTCTTTCTTTTTGGTTTCGGCAACCTTTACGCCCTCTTCGACGAGTCTTTTAGCCTCCTGCATAGCAGAGCCTATCTTCGCTTCCGCAAACTTTTTGCGAACCAGAACGCCCACGAGCAGACCGACTGCCAGAGCTGCAACGGCAACCAAAATCCAAATCCAATCTTCCATTCTTGCACCTCCTTGCTGTGTTTTTTATTTTCTCTCAGATAATACTGCATCAAGTATTTACGAACACATATATTTTACAACAAAACGAGCCGTTTGTCAATACGGCAAACGGCTCACCAAGTGCTAAATAATGTTAATATTTATAGTTTTTCGTCAAAAAATCAACAATTTTTATCAAGTCTTGACACCATCGCATAAGCAACGTACTGACAAACGAAGCAGGCGACTATCACAAAGCCGATCTGATAGACGTACGGCATAATGATAAACAGATATTCCGAAACAAGCGCAGGTGCTCCGTAGCTTGCAACGGTATCAAGGGTATCCGTCACACAAAAGACCATCTGCGCGACAAGATAGACTATCGCAGGGAGCATAACGTATCGGTTTATCATCGCGTTTTTCGGAAGCCCTGCCACAAGCGTTTCGTGCGAAAGCTTTCTTCCGGTAGCCTTCACCGATCTCACCTTGATCTTTGCCGCGAAAAATCCTGCCGCCATAACGAAAGTAAGCATAATGACGTTCATAAAATACGAGATCATAGACCACCACACGAGAAGCTCGTCGTTTATCTGCGAGAGAGTGTAGTTAGAAAGAGCAAAGGTTCCGAGCTCAGACAGGAGATACTCGTCTATGACCGCGTTTAACCAAAGCACACCCGATTTAAGAAAGACCGCAATAAACACGAAAGAGAGTCCTTCTATCCAGAAGAGCTTTGCGGCAAGCTTATTTTCTCCCGCAAAGACGGCACAAACTATGACCGCGCACTGCGCGAGGAACGCCGCTGTTACAAGCAGCTCGGAAAGCTTCGAGATAATTTCATAAAGCGCGCTGTCGCCGATGTTCGCAAGCAAAACTCCGCAAAGCGGCGAGAGCAGTAGCGTATCGGCAAGCGGTACGATAAGCGCAAAAACTATCGAAAGTCTATATGCGAGCTTTTCGAAGCCGCCCGAAAAGAACGATGTTTTTTTATTACTCATTTACGGCAAAAGCACCTTTCAAGCAAACTTTGGTTTAATAAAATCTCATTACCGAAACGACCTTGCCGAGTATAATGAGGCTATCGACGATTATCGGCTCCATAGAGCTGTTTTCGGGTTGGAGTCTGTAATGTCCGTTTTCCTTATAGTAGGTCTTGACCGTCGCCTCGTCGCCGATAAGCGCGACAACAATATCGCCGTTTTCAGCAACGGGACATTTCTGAACGACGACGAAGTCGCCGTCCATTATTCCGACCTCTATCATACTTTCACCCTTGACTCTGAGGGCGTAAAGCTGACTGGTCATATGCGATTTTTTAACAATCGGGAAATATATAGACTCCTCTGTATTTTCGAGCGCGAGTATAGGCGATCCGGCGGCGACCTTACCGACGACCGGTATCTTTACCGAGCGGCGCTGCTCAACGGGAACCGGAGAGGTTTCGACGGGCTTTAAGCTTCGCGATTTTCCCGCGGCTCTTTCGAGATATTTTTTATCTTCAAGTCTTTTTATATAGGAATGTACCGTAGAGGTGGATTTTATCGAGAGCGCCTGTTGAATATCGCGCACCGCGGGCGGATAGCCGTTCTTACGAGTCGCCTCCACTATAAAATCAAGTACCTTCTTTTCCTTATCGGTGAGCGCCTGATTTTGCATCTTTTTCTTCCTTTCTCGCTCAGAAAACTTTTACTTGAAAAACCTTTGTGAAAAAAGGTTTTTCAAACTTTTCCAAAAACTTTTATTAAAGATTTGAAAAATTGCGGTTTTACTGAAATATATTCATTCTTAGTTGCATTATAACACACTTTTAGCGAAAAAGCAAACATTTGTTTGTTTTTTTATGTCGAAAAATGTAAATTTATTATGAACTATGACAAAAAATGCGCCTCGGTATTCCTTTTCTGAAACACCGAGGCGTAAATTTTATTTAGTTTTATTCAGCCGTGTAGTTATCGAAATATCCCTGAATGAGAACGATCGGCGTTCCCTTATCTCCGCTTCCCGAAGTAAGGTCGCAGAGCGATCCGATAAGGTCGGTGATACGTCTGGGAGTAGTTCCCTGCGATTCCATAGAGCCGACGAGATCCTCGCCCTTATTCTTGATATAGCCTTCGATAGCGTGTCGAAGCTCGTCGCCGCTGAGATCTGCGAAATTATTATCCGCAAGATATTTAAGCTTTACCTCGTTGGGAGTTCCGTTAAGACCCTCGGTATATCCGGGAGAAACGACCGGATCGGCAAGCTCCCAGATCTTTCCTACGGGATCCTTAAAAGCGCCGTCGCCGTAAACCATAACCTCTACCTTTTTGCCGGTTGCCGCCTTGATCTTGCCCTGAATATCGTAAACGAACTCGGTGCAATCTCTCGGGAAGAGCTTTACCTTATCCTCGGTAGCCTTGTTCGATCCAAGCAGACCGTATTTTTCGTTATATCCGCTTCCGTTTACACTTTCGGTGAGAATATCGTCAAGTCCGAGGACGATCTCCGCGCCCGCGTTTTTAAGAATTCTCTTGGTTCTTGCGCGAGTGTGAACGTCGCAGGTAAGAACTCTCTTTGTATAGTTAAGTATGACCGCAGGATTATTTGCGAAAACGACCTCAACGTCTGCGCCCTCCTCACGAATAAGCGAGGAATAGTAGTCAACGTAGTCAACGCCGGTGAACGGGTGCAGATTTTTGCCGAAGAGCTCTCTGTATTTTTCGAGATCGAGCACGTCCGAATAGGGGTTTACGCCCTTTTCGTCAAGCTGATCAAGCGAAACAAGATGATTTCCGACCTCGTCCGACGGATAGCTGAGCATAAGAACTATCTTTTTTGCTCCCTTTGCGATACCGCGCAGGCAGATAGCAAATCTGTTTCTGCTGAGTATCGGGAAAATAACGCCGACGGTTTCTCCGCCGAGCTTTGCCTTGACGTCGGCGGCAATATCGTCTGTCGTAGCGTAGTTATCCTGCGCTCTTGCAACGACTGCCTCGGTAACCGCGATAACGTCGCGATCGCATATTTCAAAATTTTCGGACTTTGCCGCACTTAGAACGGACTGTGCAACGATCTCTGCAAGATCATCTCCGCTGCGTATGATCGGCGCACGGACACCGCGAGAAACGGTTCCAACCATTCTTTCCATAAATAATTATCTCCTTTTTAAGTGGATTACTTATATATTTTATCATTTTTTTCGCCGTTGTCAATAGTTTTTTATCATATATATCGGATTTATGCGAAATATCCAAAAAATCCCCTTTTCGCGCTTTTTTTACAAAGCAATTTTGCGACACGAAAAAGGCAAACAACGTGCGCATTGACAAGCGGTGCGAAAAATATTATAATAAAAATGAAAAAAATAAAAAATTTTTCCAAAAAGCGCAACCGAATGAAAGATTTCGTGTCTTATAAGGTGAAAGGGAAAAACGGAGGTCAGTACAGTGCAGGATCGTGATATAGTAGATCTCTTCTGGCAAAGAGATCAGTCGGCAATATTACATTCAAGCGTAAAATACGGAAAAAGCCTTGAAAGCACTTCGTATGCGATAGTCCGCTCGCGCGAGGACGCGCAGGAATGTGTTCAGGACACCTATTTTGCCGCGTGGAACGCCATGCCTGACGACCGCCCCGACTATCTTGGAGCTTACCTTATGAAAATTGTGCGAAATCTTTCGATCAACCTCTGCCGAAAGCAGAGCGCAAAGAAGAGAGATTCGGGTGTCACGCTCATCTACGACGAGCTCAGTGAATGTATTCCCGACGGCTCTCTCGGCGTTTTCGAGCAGATGGAAAGCGGCGCGCTTGCGAGCGTGATAAACTCTTTCCTTGAAGATCTCGACAAGGAAAAGCGTATAGTTTTCGTAAGGCGGTATTTCTACTCGGATTCGATAAAAGAAATATCGGAAAAGCTTTCTCTGGGTGAGTCGAAGGTCAAGAGTATGCTGATGCGTATGCGCGCAAAGCTTGCCGAGGCTATCAGACGGGAGGGATTTTATGAAGAGTAACGAGCAAAAGATCCTTTACCTGTTCGACGAGATCGGCAAGATCGACGACAAATACGTCGCCGAGGCTATGGAGTGCAGGAGCTATGCTACGAAAAAGCGCAGCTTTATAAAGATCCTCTCTCTTGCCGCCTGCATCTCTCTGATCGCAGTGTTCTGTCTTGTCGGTATATCAAATATCGCAGATACACTGCTCGACGCGTACAAGAATGATTCTCCCTCGGACGACGGCACCGTTTACGAAACGCCCGATGCTCTTTGCGAGGTCATGACAGGACTTGACGTCAAATTCCTGAGCGCTATGCAGATAAGTACGCCGACGGCAGAGCTTGTATGTGACGGCAACGTTCGCATCATCTGGACTTACGATAGCGAGGTATACTATTCTATCACCGTACGTTCGAGCGATGCCAAAACGCTTGAAAAGTATCTCGCAAAGGAAAGCGCTTCAAGAGTATCACCGAGCGATGAATACGGCGATTTCAGATTTTACGTCAGCTACGGTAACGGACTCCTCGAAACACCTTATATCGAGGACAATACAGGGCGTTTATCCGTCGGTTCCCTTTCAGATTATCTACCCGAGGTCTATCCGTCCAGCGAGCTTGCAGACTTTATAGGCTCGCTCATCAAAAGGGCGGAAAACTGACCATGTCTTTTTGAAAGGAAGGTTTATAAGATGAAAAAGAATTTATTTACTAAGGCTTTGGCAATATTTTTTGCGGCAGTTATGATGTTTTCACTCGCCTCCTGCAAAGGAGGAAAGGACGCCGTGGGCGATATGTTTTACGGCAGCGAACCGGAAAAAGGAGAAACGGGCGAGGACTCATATTCTCCCGAGGATTACGGCAAGCTTATTGAGAATCCTTGGGTATCGACCTTACAGGAGCCGACCTCGACCTTTTCGTCAGACGTTGACACCGCGTCTTATTCAAGGCTTCGCGCGTATCTGAATCAAGGAATGACCTTTGATGCTATAAAGAGCTACTACGGGGCGTCCATACGTACCGAAGAGATGCTGAACTACTTTGATTACACGACAAATTCCCCCGAAAACGGCGAGCTTTTCGGAGTACGCGCAGAAATTGCACCCTGCCCTTGGAACGCTTCGGCAAGCCTTCTTATGATGACCTTTAAAGCAAAAGATGTCGAAGAGGTCAGCGCAGGCAACAATCTCGTTTTTCTCATTGACTCTTCGGGCTCTATGGCTTCCGAGGATAAGCTTCCTCTTCTCAAATCGGCATTCGGAACTCTTATCGACACGCTCGGTGATCAGGACAGGATCTCGATAGTCACCTATTCAGGTGCGGAAAAGGTACTCCTTTCGGGCGCAAAGGGCTCGGAAAAGCAGAAGATCAAAAACGCGGTGAACGCGCTTTCGGCAGGCGGCTCAACCAACGGCTCGGCAGGTATGGAAAGAGCGTATTCGCTCGCACAGGACTATTTCATTGAAGGCGGAAACAACCGTATAATTATGGCGACCGACGGCGACCTCAACGTCGGAATCACCTCTACCGAGGGGATACTCGATTATGTTGAAACGAAGCGGCAAAGCGGTATTTATATATCCACTCTCGGATTCGGAAGCGGCGGATACAACGACTCAATGCTCGAAACGATCGCCGACAACGGCAACGGCGTATACTATTTTATAGACGGAACCTCCGAGGCCGAAAAGGTATTCGGAAAGGATCTTACCTCGACTCTCTACACCGTGGCGCAGGACGTCAAATTCCAGCTCACCTTTAACAGTGAAGCGATAACAGAGTACCGTCTTGTCGGCTACGAAAACCGCATTATGAACAACGAGGATTTCACAAACGATGCAAAGGACGCAGGTGAGGTCGGATCGGGACACGAGCTCGTGGTCTGCTACGAGATAAAGATGGCAGAGGGCGAAACGGCTCCGAGCTCTCTTATGACTCTTGCGATCAGATACAAGGATCCCGGTGCGACAGAAGGCAAACAGAACGACTACGTTATAACCTCCGACAGCATCGTCGAGAGCGCATCTGACGATTTCAAATTCGCCTCTGCCGTGATCGTAACGGCGATGCTTCTGCACGACAGCGAGTATCTCGACGAGGGCATCACGCTCGAATACGTCAAGACGACACTCGCAGGACTTACGCTCAGTGATTTTTACAAGCAAGAATTCAGAGATATGATAAAATAAATAAAAGGCTCCCTTCGGAGCCTTTTATTTATCTTTTTAATACGATATTCTGACAAAATCGACCTGATTTTCGGTCTGCGGGAGAGTAAATTCAAGCTTTCCGTCTTTGTCCGAGGTGACTTCAATCACTGTCCTTTTCGGCTCTGCTTTTGCAGAAAGGAGCTTTTCTTCCTCTCTCGTAGGAAGCTCGGCAAAGCTTCCGTCCAGATAAGCGTTATAAACGTCTCCCATTTTATATCCTACCGTTTCAACAGACACCGTATATACCTTTTCACTCTCGAATCCCGAAAGAACGATATTGACGTCTTCAAGCTTTTTGGCAGGAAGGGGCTGCGTAAAATACTTTTTATTGGGCAGCTCTGTATTCGGATGCTCATAGTTCCAAAGAATTATCTGCATTTCGTTTTCCGAGCGACAAACGTAGGCGCTTTCGTCATTGCAGAGAAGCTCCGTATCTCCGAGCTTGTTAAGGAAGGAATAAACGTGAAACGTCGGCTTTTTAAGCGACTGCACGTTTATAAGTCCGAAACCGCCGTGGAACGGCGAGGGCGGAGCACCGACCTCTTCAAAAATATCGGTGTACGTCCAGTAGGACATCATATCGGCATATCCCTCGCATTGTTTTATCGCGCGAAGGAGGTAGGGCGCACTCACATAACTATCGTGAATCGGATCTCTGGGAGAATAAGAGCTCGACCACTCGGTAATGAGAAGCGGATATCCCTCTTTTTTACAGATCTCGCCCGCACGGGACTTTATAGCGTCCGTGAGATATTCAACCGGTTTAAGACAAGTGACTCTCGTTCCGTCGGAGTCGAAAGCGCCCTCTACACCGTAATAGTGGGTTGATATGAAATCGAGCGGAACGTCGTTATTACGGCAGTGCTCGACAGTTTCCGAAACCCATGCAAGACCTGCACTTGCGGGTCCGCCGACTCTGTAATCGGGATTTACTCTCTTAACAGCACGCGCCGCACTGTCATAAAGCTCAAAATACTTATTTACATCGGTATTTTCTGCGAAAAATGCAGGATGATTCGGCTCGTTCCAAACCTCAAAATACCATTTTTTCACCTCGTCCTCACCGTAGCGGTAGGTGAGATGCTTTACCGTATTGTAAACGAGAGCTTCCCACTCGGAAATATCCTTCGCCATAGAAATATTCATCTTCCACCAGAAGACGTATTTTTCTTTTTCTGCCATAATTTCGGGCATAAGTCCGAGTTCTACTATCGGACGAAGCCCGATATCAAGGAGTGAGTCAAACAGCATATCGACATATTGGAAATTGAATTCAAGATTTCCTTCATCGTCGCGCGATACTATTATCATTTCCTCGTGGAAAAGTCCGTGAAAACGGATATACTTAAAATTACATTCATTTTGCACCGTTTTGAGCTGCTCGTATGCGTTATGTCGCATAACCTCACCTGCTCTTCCGGCACCAATGCACTCACTGAAAAATCTGTTCAATTTTCCTTTTTCTTTGTTTAAATCGGAAGATATGATTCTCATAGCTTTCCTCCTATAAAAAAGTTTATCACTTACAGAATATCACGCCGTTTAACAGCTTTCTCGCCAAACAGCACTGTTTTTTCGGTCATTTTTTGACACAAGGACAAATTCCGCCCGAAAGGGCGGAATTTTATTTTACTTAAAATACTTGACTGCCGAGTCAAAGAGCCCCATCTCGTACTCGCCGATGACGTTCTTGTAGAGATTTTTGCCGACACGCTCGGAATGTCCCATCTTACCGAGAACGCGTCCGTCGGGAGAGGTTATACCCTCGACCGCGAGGATAGAGCCGTTCGGGTTGAATGCACTGTCCATCGTGGGATTTCCCGCAAGATCAACGTACTGAGTTGCGATCTGTCCGTTCTCTGCGAGGCGTCGGATAAGAGCCTCGTCTGCAAGGAAGCGTCCTTCGCCGTGAGAGATCGGCACGGTATAGATCTCACCGACCTTTGTGCCTGCAAGCCAAGGCGATTTATTCGTACAAACTCTCGTACGAACGAGCTTCGACTGGTGGCGTCCTATTATATTATAGGTAAGCGTCGGGCAGTTTTCATCGGTATCGATTATCTTTCCGTAAGGAACGAGTCCGAGCTTAATAAGAGCCTGGAAGCCGTTACAGATACCGAGCATAAGACCGTCGCGCTCGTCAAGAAGCTTTCCTACCTGCTCCTTGATCTCGGGGTTACGGAAGAATGCCGTGATAAACTTTGCCGATCCGTCAGGCTCGTCACCGCCGGAGAATCCGCCGGGAATGAACACCATATTGCTCTCTGCAAGTTTTTTCGAAACAAGCTCAACGCTACGGCTTACGTCGTCAGAGGTGAGGTTACGGATAACCACGATCTCCGCCTCTGCACCCGCATTTTCAAGAGCGCGTGCCGAATCGTATTCGCAGTTTGTACCCGGGAATACCGGAATAAGTGCCTTCGGGCGAGCGGTCTTGATTGCAGGAGCTGCAAGAGTGCCGCCGTTATATGCAAATGCAGGGACATTATCTCCCTTCGCTTTTGCAACGGTAGGATATACGTCTTCAAGAGTTGCCTCGTTAAGTGCGAGCAGCTCTGCAATCGTTGCCTTTTCGATTCCAAGGTCGATTACAGGCTCGCTTGTGGTCGTACCGATCTTCAAAGCGTACTCATCTGTAATATCCTCGGAAAGCTCTGCAACGATAAAGTCGTACATCATGGTATTATACCAAGAGGTGTCATTTATAGCGCCGCAAGATTTAAATCCTATCTCATTACCGAAGGACATCTTCATTATAGCTTCGGCAATTCCGTTTTCAAGCGCATATGCCGCTTTTACCTTTCCGTCAAGGCAAAGCTTATGGAAAGCATCCCACGCCGCCTTGGTCGATGATGCGCTCTTGTCCTTGGGAGCAAAGAGGTAAACGCTGTTTCCTGCCTGCTTGAACTCGGGGGAAATTACGTTTTTAGCATTTATCGGAGCTATTGCAAAGGATATAAGCGTCGGGGGAACGTCCTTATCAAGGAAGGTTCCGGACATAGAGTCCTTACCGCCGATAGCCGCCGCACCAAGCTCGAGCTGCGCGTCCATAGCGCCGAGGAGCGCCGCAAAGGGCTTACCCCAACGAAGCGGCTCGTTTCTGAGCTTTTCAAAGAACTCTTGAAGCGTGAGATACGCGTCCTTATAGTCCGCACCCGATGCCACGATCTTAGCCATCGAGCTGTATACAGCCGCACGTGCACCGGTATACGGATCTGTGCACATTACATCGGGATCAAGTCCCCATGCCATTACGCTTGCCTGCTCGGTAAACTGACCGGGAAGCACGGGAAGAACTGCCGCCATAGACTGAGCGGGCGTTTTCTGTGTCTTACCGCCAAAGGGCATAAGCACCGAGCCTGCACCGATCGAGCCGTCGAAGCGCTCTACGAGTCCGCGTCTGCTTGCGGTTTTGAGATCGGACGCCATCTCGTGAAGATCCTTGTAAAGTGCCTTCGAGAATACCGAAAGGTCTTTTTCGTTTACTTCGAGAGTCGTATGCTTATCGGCACCGTTTGTATTGAGGAACTCACGCGAAAGGTCAGCTATCGTCTGTCCCTTCCAGTGCATAACCATTCTCGCCTGCTTTGTTACAACTGCAACTCTGTAAGCTTCAAGGTTTTCGCTTTCTGCATACTTAATAAACTTATCTGCATCGCACGCCTCGACTACTACCGCCATTCTTTCCTGAGATTCGGAAATTGCAAGCTCTGTGCCGTCAAGACCGTCGTATTTCTTGCGAACTGCATCAAGATTGATTTCAAGACCGTCTGCAAGCTCACCGATAGCAACCGATACACCGCCTGCGCCAAAGTCGTTGCAACGCTTGATAAGACGGGTAACGTCGGGATTTCTGAACAGACGCTGGATCTTTCTTTCCTCGGGAGCATTTCCCTTCTGTACCTCGGACGCCATAGTGGTAAGCGACTTCATATTGTGGCTCTTTGACGAGCCGGTTGCACCGCCGATACCGTCGCGTCCGGTTCTTCCGCCGAGAAGGATAATAACGTCACCCTCTTCGGGACGCTCACGGCGTACGTTATGTGCAGGTGCCGCCGCAACGACTGCGCCGCATTCAAGACGCTTTGCAACGTATCCGTCGTGGTAGATCTCGGCAACGTGACCGGTTGCAAGACCTATCTGGTTACCGTACGAGGAATATCCTGCCGCCGCAGTCTGACAAAGCTTTCTCTGCGGAAGCTTGCCTGCGAGGGTTTCACTCAGAGGCTTTCTGGGATCTGCCGCACCCGTTACGCGCATCGCCTGATGAACGTAGGCACGTCCCGAAAGCGGATCGCGGATACAACCTCCTATACAGGTTGCCGCACCGCCGAAGGGCTCGATCTCGGTCGGGTGATTGTGTGTTTCGTTTTTAAACATAAGGAGCCAGTCCTGATCCTCGCCGTTTACCTTGGCGCTTACGTGGATAGAACAAGCGTTGATCTCTTCGCTCTCGTCAAGCTCGGGAAGGAGTCCTCTTTTTTTGAGTACCTTGCCTGCGATGGTCGCAATATCCATAAGAGTCTGCGGACGCTTTGACGCTTTTTCCTCACCGTAAACCTCAACTCTTGCGTTAAGGTAACGCTCGTACGCCTCGGCAACCGCCTTATCGGATATTCTAACGTCGTCGATATGAGTTGAGAAGGTAGTATGACGGCAGTGGTCAGACCAGTATGTGTCAACGACGCGGATCTCGGTTATGGTCGGATCGCGGTGCTCCTCGTTTTTGAAGTAATCTTGCAGGAATTTGAGATCGTCAAGATCCATGGCAAGACCGAGCGTATCAAGAAGATCGGAAAGTCCCTTTTCGTCAAGCGAAATAAATCCGTCGACCGTTGCTACGGTTTCGGGAATAGCGTAGTCGATAGCAAGCGTTTCGGGCTTTGCAAGATCTGCCTCACGGCTCTCAACTGCATTGATTACGTACTTTTTGACGGTATTTACGTCATTTTCGCTAATGCTTCCGCCGAGAATATATACCTTGGCAGAGCGAACGGTAGGACGCTCACCCTGACTTTGAAGCTGAATGCACTGAGCCGCCGAGTCTGCTCTCTGGTCAAACTGACCGGGGAGCGGTTCGACCGCAAAGATCACGCCGTCGGTGTTTTCAAGCTCATAGTATACGTTATCAAGCTGAGGCTCTGAGAATATAGTGTTTACCGCCTGATTAAAGAGAGCCTCGTCGATATTCTCAACATCGTAGCGGTTGATAACGCGTACCGACGTAAGTCCTTCGATGCCTACGAGATTTTTAAGCTCGTTATACAAACCGTTTGCCTCGTGTGCAAGTCCCTCTTTCTTTTCTACAAATATTCTGAATACCATATTCGTTTAACTGCCTTTCTTTATTTTTCCTGATATGCTTTGAGTGCTCTTTGTCCTATATCGCTACGCCAAAAAGCGTTGCCGAAGTGCACCTTATCTACATTTTTATAGGACTCATTGATAGCCTCGTCGAGAGTGTCGCCGATAGCGGTAACTCCGAGGACTCTTCCGCCTGCGGTAAGAAGCTTTCCGTTTTCAAGCTTTGCGCCTGCAACGAAGAGCTGAGCCTTAAAATCACTGTCAACGCTTATTTCAAAGCCCTTTTCGTAGCTCGTGGGGTAGCCCTCAGACGCCATAATTACACAGCAAGCGTGTTTTTTACTGAACTTGACCTCGACCTCTGAAAGTCGCTCGTCTGCGACCGCCATCATAATTTCGAGCAGATCGCTTTCGAGAAGCGGAAGAACGACCTGTGTTTCGGGATCGCCGAAACGGCAGTTGTACTCAATTACCTTAGGACCGTCGGGTGTTATCATAAGTCCGAAGTACAGGCAACCCTTAAAGGTTCTTCCCTCGGCGTTCATCGCCGCCATAGTGGGAAGGAATATTTCCTGTTTGCAACGCTCTGCAATAGCTTCGGTGTAATACGGGTTGGGAGCGACAGTTCCCATTCCGCCCGTGTTAAGACCTTCGTCGTTATCGTGTGCGCGCTTATGGTCCATAGAGGAAATCATCGGGACAAGGACTTTTCCGTCAGTAAAGGCAAGCACCGAAACCTCGGGACCTGTGAGAAATTCCTCAACGACTACGCGGCTTCCGCTATTTCCGAAAACCTTGTCCTCCATCATCGAGATAATAGCTTCCCTTGCCTCATCTCTCGTGTTTGCGATTATAACGCCCTTGCCGAGCGCAAGTCCGTCCGCCTTGATAACGGTAGGAAGAGGAGCACTCTCGATATAGTCAAGCGCGTCCTTTGCATTCTCGAAAACCTCGTAAGATGCCGTAGGTATCGAGTATTTTTTCATAAGATTTTTGGAAAAGACCTTACTTCCTTCGATCGCCGCCGCCCTTGCAGTCGGACCGAAAGCGGGAATTCCCGCCTCACTCAGTGCATCGACCGCACCGAGAACGAGCGGATCGTCGGGAGCAACTACCGCAAAGTCGATTTCGTTGTTCTTTGCAAACTCTACGATAGCGTCAATATCCTTTGCGCCGATATTTACGCACTCGGCATCGTCTGCCATACCGCCGTTTCCGGGGAGAGCGTATATCTTCTCGACGCTGCTATTTTCTTTTATTTTCTTTATAATGGCGTGCTCTCTACCGCCGCCGCCTACTACAAGTATTTTCATTTTCTAATCGAAACCCTTTTCGCAGAAAAACTTTTTGTAAAAAGTTTTTCCGCACCTTTTCAAAAACTTTTCTAACACTCTTTCAAAAACTTTTCTTAAAACTTTTTATGTATCCTTATTTTAATTAAAGTTTTTGAAGTTCCAAGAAACTTTTTTCAAAAAGTTTCTTGGCAGGTTCTAAGGGCAGAGCCCTTAGTGATGGAACAACCTCATTCCGGTAAACGCCATAGCAATACCGTACTTGTTGCAACACTCGATAACGAGATCGTCGCGGATAGATCCGCCCGGCTCGGCGATATACTTAACGCCCGATTTCTTTGCGCGCTCGATATTATCGCTAAACGGGAAGAACGCGTCCGATCCGAGAGCTACGCCGTCGATGGTATCGAGATATTCTCTCTGCTCCTCTTTCGTGAAGGGAGCGGGCTGCTCGGTAAAATATTTCTGCCAGTTGCCGTCCGCGCAAACGTCCTCTTCGTTCTGGTTTATATAGCCGTCGATAACGTTATCTCTGTCAGGACGTCCGAGTGTGTCCTTGAAAGGAAGGTTAAGCACCTTATCATTCTGACGAAGGAACCAAGTGTCTGCCTTACCGCCCGCAAGACGCGTGCAGTGAACTCTCGACTGTTGACCTGCACCAACGCCGATAGCCTGTCCGTCGTATGCAAAGCATACCGAGTTCGACTGAGTATATTTGAGGGTGATAAGCGAGATTATAAGGTCGCGCTTTGCACTGTCGGGGAGCTCCTTATTCTCGGTAACAAGATTGTTAAGAAGTGCCTCGTTGATCTCAAAATTGTTTCTTCCCTGCTCGAAGGTGATGCCGTAAACCTGCTTATGCTCGATAGGTGCAGGAGTGTAGTTCGGATCTATTTTAACTATATTGTAGTTTCCGTTTCTCTTGGATCTAAGAATTTCAAGTGCTTCGGGCTCGTATCCGGGAGCGATAATTCCGTCGGACACCTCTCTCTTTATAAGCTTTGCGGTGGTAACGTCGCAAACGTCCGAGAGTGCAACCCAGTCGCCGAATGAGCACATTCTGTCGGTTCCTCTTGCTCTTGCATAAGCGCAGGCGAGTGGCGACTCATCAAGACCCTCGATATCGTCAACAAAGCAAGCCTTTTTGAGCTTTTCGGGGAGAACTATACCGACTGCCGCACTCGTAGGGGAAACGTGCTTGAACGAGGTAACCGCAGGAAGTCCGAGCGCTTCACTGAGCTCTTTGACGAGCTGCCACGAATTGAATGCATCAAGAAAATTTATAAATCCCGGTCTGCCGCAAAGTATTTCGATAGGAAGCTCGCTTCCGTCTGCCATAAATATTTTCGCAGGCTTCTGATTGGGGTTACAACCGTATTTGAGTTCAAATTCTTTCATTTTATGTTCCTTTCTTTTTTGAGGGAAACTTCTTGAAAGAAGTTTCCCTCAAACTCCCTTCAAGAACTTTTGAATAAAATCTATATTGTTTTAGGCGTTCTTATTAACTATTCTCGTTTCGCTCTCGCCCGACTTAATGTCGATATAGCGAACGAAAAGTGAAACCTTATTATCCTCGTTGAGATTTGTCCAGATGAGATCGGTGAGAGCGTCTATATCCATATCGGGAAGCTCCAAGGTCTTAGGCTCGCCCTCAAAGGACGGAAGCGGATCTCCGTCGCCGTTATAGGTGTGGATAAACTTTGCTCTGCCCGCTATCGGATTTGAGTAAGCGTAAGTAAATCTCTCACAGGAGGAGTCGTCGCCCTCTGCGCTTTTAAGGATTGACATAGCATAGTTCATGTCGCCGTTTTCGCGGTGGATTATACCCGAAATTCTCGGCGTGAAGTTAGGCTTATCGTCCTCAAACTCACGGGTGCGAAGCGCCTGCTCGAAGGTCATCTGCTTATCCATAAGATCGTATATCGTATCGGTCTGGTCGCCGTTTGTTACGATAGTCTTATTTCCAAGCACTCTTACGGGGTAGTATATAATAAGATGAGGATCGACCATCTTCGATTCGTCAAAGGCCTTCGTTCTCATAGCGTCGCCCTCGGCAACGAATACTCTGTTGCGGCTATTTACGCTTCTTCCCATAATAAAGTAAGCGGTAACCGCCTTTTTGCCGTCGGCACTCTTGCCGATAATAATTCCTCTGCCGTGATATGCAAGGGAGTTCAGTTCTTCTTTGATAGTTGAGATCTTCATTTTAGTTCTCCTTTATATAAACCTTATTGTTTTCTACCGTTATTCTGCCCTCGCAGAAAAGCTTTACCGCCTCGGGAAGTATCTTCCACTCGGCCTGCTCCATAATTCTCTTCTGGAGTGTTTCGGGAGTGTCGTCCTGTCTGACCTCTACCGCCTTTTGCAGTATTATCGGGCCTGCATCACATTCGGGAGTAACGATATG
>JAZOSN010000006.1:0-8542 GCA_045657105.1 Eubacteriales bacterium | reverse complement strand
CCCGCCGATATCGTCGACGCTGAATTCCATGAGGTGAAAGAAAGCATACGAGAAGCCATCGTTTGCACGGCCCACGTAGAAGGTCACTGTACCGCTTCGGTCGGATACGACCGTCAGGAACCGTACACCGATTACGAAACGTATACCGAAAGAATAGGAGATCGTACCGTCACTCGCCAGCGTCCTGTTACAAAATACAGAACCGTTACGGATTGGCAATCATTCCAGACCAGGTATTCGGGAAGTACTACTCGCGCGGCATATAATTCCGATGAATATGAATTTGACGATAGTGCGATCGTTAAAGCAATAACGACCGCCGACGACGATAGCTTTATAGTTAAGGGTGAAGCAATCGTCAACCAGACGGGGTTAGATCATGCAATTCTCGCCTGCGAAGCATTTGTCGAAAGCGATTCGGTTGATTTTCCGGGCGACCATTACAAGGACGCAAACTACCACTCAACCTCCGAGATCGAATCCCTTGCATGCTACAAGCTGCCCTATTACGAGGTAGTTTATACATATAAAGGAAAAGACTACGTTGCTTCTTGCTTTGCCTGCGGAAATATAAACATTTCCGCCGAAACTCCTCCGAACGACGTAAACATAACCGAGCTCGTTAAAGATCAAACGAAAACGCTTGAAAAAACGAAAAAAACGTCTTGGATACTGTTCTATGCATCATTGGCTTTGGCGGCAATTTTGTGCATAGCCCTCAAATTCGTCTGGCTCTTCCCTCTTCCGGTAGCTTTACTGGTAAAAGCCATGATCGACAATAGCAAATACAGTAAAGAATATCAGCGTTGCTCCGACCGTCTTTCCAAAAACGTTGCAAGCACTAAGGTAGCCGCTCTCAAAACGGCTCTTGAAAAGCGCGGATTTGATCCGATCGACGATGAACTCAGTGAGTCACTCGATGGCAGCTCGGTTCCCGGTGCCCGTAAGCTTGACTCGATCAAAGGCCGGGTGATCTTTTCGTGGATCCTGATCGCAGCACTTGCAATATCCTCTATGGTTGTTACAAATTCCAATCTGCATTCTCCTAAGCAGGTAGATATTGACATAGTGGACAAGCAGGTTGAATACGATCCCGATGCAGGATACTATATAAACGGCTGTTACTACATTCATTTTGACTATGAAATCACCGCCAAGAAAACAGGTGTTGATTATATCGAGTTAAAGGTTTACGTCAAAGATAAAGACGGAAAAGAGCTCGGATACTTACGCTCTTCTCTGTCCGACCTGAATATCGATGCGGGAGATACGAAGACCATAACTGTTACGCTATCGGAAAACCAACCCGAAAACGACGAATTTTTCACCACCCTATACAATGCCGATTTCGATGATCTGGAGTTTGAATACGAAATCGGATCAATAACGTTTATTGACAACAAAAGCTATTATAACGACGAATACGACGAGTTTCATTGATCGCTATACGAGGTTAATATTATATGGAATTAAAATGTAAGCTCTGCGGAGGCAACATTCATTTCGGAGAGGGTGATTACTGTACTACCTGCGAATATTGCGGTGTCAGTCAATTCATCTTCGATTATCTTGACAAGGATTCGGAGGATTACGAAGAGCAGGTCGAGATAATAAAAGAAGAAAAAGAGCTTTTTGAAAAGACTTATTTCGAATATGCCGACGACGTTCTTAATGCAGACGGCTACTGTCTTACCTCAAACGATTTCAAAAAAATCATTGATTTTTTTGAAAAATGTATTGATTACGGAGAAGCCCGCTCGCTCTTGCCGATTGCCAAGACCGAGTTTATAAGGAGAGTTGCTTCTTCGTCGGATTGCGCTTTGGCTTTAAAGTACGTTGACGAGCTGCCAGATTTAAGCGACGACGCTCGGGCAACTTTGCAAAAGTCCTTGAATGATATGTCCGGGATCTGTTTGATCGATGAGCTCAAAGAAAGAGGATACGTTGCAACTCTGTTTAGCGTTCATTCCGCCGAAAATCTTTTGGACGTAATGAAGAAAGCCGTTTCGGCAAAGGAAAAGGACACCGATATACTGACCGAGCGTGAAAAGGAGATCGTTTCAGATTATCTGGGCGCCACGGAAGAGTACATTGAGAAATATTTGACCGAAGCAGTGCGGGAATGCGCGGATATTAACATTCTTAACGAAATAAAAAGTTTTATTCCGACTGTTAAAAACACCTTCCCCGAATTACGGCTTTCAGATGCCGAGGACACCCTGACAAAAACAATCGAGCGAGTAAATGCCACGATCCGTGTTATAGAAGAACAGCTTATCGAGAATAAGCGTCAGGAGCAAAGAAAAAAGAAAATCACGAAAATAGGCATCATCGCCATTGTTTGTCTGGTGATTTTGGGAATCGTCGGCGCGATAATTCACAATGTAAACGGGTATTCCGCAGAAAACGTAAGTATCGAGGTCCTTTCAAAGTCCAACCTCGAATATTCAAGATCGACATATTACTATATGTTTGAGTTCGAGCTCAGTAACGACAGCCCACACGATATAGAGCTTGTTCGCGGCACATTTGAGATCGTAAACAAAGAGGGGCGCACGCTCTCCTCGTCGTCGCTTGAAATGCACTGCGATCTCAAAGCAGACTCCTCCGAGATGCAAAACATACGTCTGAGCATAAGCGAGGGAAAGGACGCCGTAGAGCTTTGGGAATCCGACCTTGAAGATCTGACGATAAAGTTCAGAATAAAAACAATTCGTTTTGAAGACGGCACTTACAAAAACTATTCTAACACCAAAAATAAAATAATTTATGGACGTTAGATATTAAACCGTATTTTCAGAAAACAAGAAGGCCAAATCTTAATATAAATCAAAGGAGATTATTATGGGATTTTTCGATAAAATTAAAAACTTCTTCAAAACCATGAAGGAAGAAAACAAATATTTTGCAAGAACGACCGCTCGTATTAACAGCGGCAAGCTTTACGGTTGGGTTAATTACAGGCCCGGAAAAATTGATCCTAATGAAGATTTTAGAAATCTCAGCTACGTTAACGTAGAAAACGGAAAAGGTCTTATTTATAATACCGGTGACGAAGATTATATCTTTGAGCCGGGTGATATAGTTACCTTCAAGCTTATCGGCGACGGTCAACCCGTAAACGGAGGCAAAGACTCTTCCGGTAATATAGCCAAGGTTCCCACTTTTAGATTCCAAGTAGAATTCAAGGACGGAAAGAAGACTACAATGGACATCAACACTCAGAAGCTTGATACCTTCAAGTCTATTTTCCAGCTTTAATCCGCAAGTTCACAACACTACAACCATCTTTCTTGTTTTTTGAACAAAAGCAACTATTCACTGCATTTTCAGCGCGGTGAATAGTTGCTTTATTTTTGTTGATAAAAAATATTTTAAAATTTTTCCAAAAAACCAGTAATAAACCCGAAAAAAAGTTGTCTATACGTTTGAAGGCGGAAAAAACGCGCAAATTTCAAATTTCGGAGGTTTATTATGAAAAACACAGGTAAAAAATTCGCAAGATTTCTCGCGGCACTTCTTATTCTTTGTCAGGCTCTGATGCTTTTTTCCTGCTCTGCCCCGAGCGGACAAAACGACGACGCCGACCAAAAAACACAGGACGACAGTAACGGCGACGACGATTACTTCTGGGGCGACGATACCGACTGCGACTTAGATATCGGCGAGCCGAGTTTAGACGGCGGCGACTATTCAGAGGACGAAAGCGACGCGTATCCTTTCTATCCGGAGGATTCCTCGGGCGAAAATTATACCGACATCGTCGAAAATAAGTTTATAAGCGCGGCAGTGCAAAACAAGAGTTATTTTTCCATTGACACCAATACCGCATCATATCCGAACCTGAGAAGCCTTATTACAAACGGCTACACAATACCGAAAAACGCCGTAAGAGTTGAAGAAATGCTCAACTATTTTGATTACGGCTACGTTACCCCCGAGGACGATTCCATTCTCGCACTCACGTCTTCTGTCTTTGATACGCCGTACGGCGACACCAAGCTACTCACCATCGGTCTTGCAAGCAAGGAGATCGAGATCTCGAACGTCAGGAGCAATCTCGTTTTCCTTATAGACACAAGCGGCTCGATGTATTCAAACGACAAGCTTCCGCTCGTTCAGAAAGCGTTTAAGACGCTTCTTCAAACACTCGGAGAAAACGACCGCATCTCGATAGTCACCTACGCAGGCTCGCAGACCGTTGCTCTCGACGGAGCGTACGGACACGAAAAATCAAAGATAAGCGCGGTAATAGACGATCTTTCGGCAGGCGGCAGTACGGCAGGAAGCTCGGGAATTCAGACGGCTTACGAAATTGCTAAACGGCACTTCATAGAAAACGGCAACAACAGAGTTATCCTCATGACCGACGGCGATTTCAACGTCGGAATAACCAACACATCGGATCTCAAAGCGTTCATTTCCCAAAAACGCGATAGCGGTGTATATTTCTCGGTTTTCGGAGTCGGACGCGGCAACCTTAATTCTTCTATAATGGAAACTCTTGCGCTGAGCGGAAACGGAACGTACAGTTATATAGACTCGGTAAGCGAAGCAGAACGCGCTCTTAGCTCGGCAGTCGGAGCAACTATGTTCACATTAGCAAAGGACGTCAAGGCAGGCGTTGTATTCAATCCCGAATATATCGACAGCTACCGCCTTGTAGGCTATGAAAACAAGCTTATGTCCGAGGAGGATTTCAACGACGAAAACAAGGATGCGGGCGAGATCGGTAGCGGATACACGCTCACCGTCGTATACGAGATAAGGCTCACCGACAAGCCCCTGTCTGACGGCGGAGAGCTTGCAAGTGTCACGGTAAGATACAAGCCGAGCGAGCTTGTTTCGGAAGACGTGGACCGCGAGCTCGTTCTTCCCGTTGGCGTATCCGCTTACAGAGATCCGGCAAGCGAGAGCGACTCGTTTATAGCTTCTGTCATAGAATTTGCTCTCATTCTCCGCGACTCCGAGTACAAGCAAAATGCAGACCTCGCATCGCTTATCGAGCGTCTTGACTCGCTCGATCTTACAGGCGACAAGGCTGAATTCAGAGATCTCGTCAAAACGTACCGTCAGAAGTACGCATCGTGAGATCCGTATATGTAGCAAACTCCTCCGAGTTTTATTCTCGGGGGAGTTATTTTATGTTTTTTGAAAACATCTACCGTAGTACTTGAAAAGACATTTTTCCCGTGGTATAATACCGTCAGAAAGCGAGGTGAGATCTTTGCTCAACGATTCGTTCAAATTAAGATACCGCACTCTTCCGATTGCAACGAGCAGAAGCGTGGGCTTTGCCGCAACTGTTGCGCACAATCATTCGGAGTTTGAAATAATAGCCATAGACGGCGGACAATCCGAGATCCGTGTTGGAAACGAGAGTATCTCGGCAAAGGCAGGGGACATTGTGTTCATAAATCCTATGGAGATCCATTCGGTAACAACTGACAAAAGCTCGGATTACAGACACCGCTGCATCTGCCTCGACAGCTCCATAATAGGCGAAGGTTCTCTTGCCGAAGCTCTCAAAAACGAAACTGCCGCAACCGTTCATTTTATAGACGGCAGCAGCGTTCACGCCGCGTCGATAAGAAGCCGCTTTAACGAGATCTTCGATGCCGCCGAATCGGACAGTGAGACGGCAAAGATCGACGTACCTGCACTGACCTCCCTGCTTTTCTCTTATCTCATAAAAAACCGCATGATAAGCGATAATTCTCCCAAGAAAAAGAACTCCCCGTTTTGCAGAAGAATACTCGACTATATTGCGGAAAATTACGGCAAAAAGATCACGTCAAAGCAGGTATCCGAGGCGCTTTGCTACGATCAAAGCTACTTTTGCAGGGCTTTTAAAGAAAATTTCGGACTTAATTTTTCAGATTATCTGAATATGTATAGGATCTCACTGTCAAGAAAGTATCTTGAAGAAGGTCTGTCTATTGCCGAAATATCGGCCCTTTGCGGATTTACAAGCCCCGAATACTTTTCAAGAATGTTCAAAAAACAATACGGAATTCCTCCTTCGAAATACAAAAAAGGCAATACAGTACAGAAACAAGGCAAAATCAAGGTATAGCACGGACAGAAATTTCCGTGCTATAATTTTTATATAGGGGGTAGATTATTTATGAAAAAGATAGCCATAATTTACGGAAAATACGAAAACTCGCTCCAAAAGAAGGCAGTATCGCTTATTTCGGAAATAATTCTCGATTATACCTTTGAATACCCCGTGTGTGCAGAGGCTTCCGAAAGCGAAAAATTCTCCGACAGATTTCGCATTTTCGTCGGCACGAAGGAGTCAAATGAGTATATAAAGTCGCACTCGACCGCACTTCTTTCTCACGCCGAGGAGTACGCCATCGAGGTATCAGGTGACGTCTGCATCATCGAGGGCTTTGACGATGCGGGTGCGCTCTACGGTTGCATTGATTTCTACAACAAATATCTCGTGCACCTCGAATATCCGCACGATCCCGTCGTATTCAGAGTCAATCCTCTCGAAAGAGCTCTGCCTGAGTTTAAATATTCCTCATATCCGTCGATAAAAAGCCGCGGCATCTGGACATGGGGGCACGTTATTTACGACTACCGCTCGTTTATAGACAATATGGTAAAGTTAAAGCTTAACACCATTATAATCTGGAACGACTTCGCTCCGATAAACGCGCGAGAGATGATCGAGTACGCGCACGGTCTTAACATAAAGCTCATCTGGGGCTACTCCTGGCTTTGGGATACGAACTGCGGCGAATTTTCGATCGAAAACGCCGAAAGCAGTATTGACGGGATAATAGAAAAATACGAAAAGGAATATCTGCCGCTCGGCGGCGACGGAATCTATTTTCAGTCGTTCACCGAAACAGGCAAGGAAACGGTCGACGGCATAATTATTGCCGAGGCGGTCACGAATCTCGTGAACAAGGCGTCCGCAAGACTGCTTGAAAAATATCCCAACTTAGAGCTACAGTTCGGACTGCACGCCGAGTCGGTCAAGAAACGGCTCGAATATATTAAAAAGGTTGATCCGAGAGTCCGCATCGTCTGGGAAAATTGCGGATCCTTCCCATTCGGATACATTCCGAAAAAGCTTGATAATTTCGATCAGACCGTTGAATTTGTGGACAAGATCTCCCACCTGCGCGGCGAAAATGACCGCTTCGGAGTAGTCACCAAGAGTCTTGTCAAGCTCGACTGGTCCTGCTTCGAGCATCTTGACGGTCAGATCTCACTCGGAGTTTCTTCAAAATATATGTCAAACAACCGCATCGAGCGAAAGAGCAAGATATGGCGTTACATTCAGGCTTACTGGCTGACCTCTGCGCCCAAGGCTCACGAGATGGCAAAGGCTCTTCGCGATTTCAAGGACGGCGATCTTGTCGTCACCGCACTGGTTGAGGACGGTATGTTCGAAAAGAACATAATGTTTCCCGTCGCCCTATACAGTGAGATGCTCTGGGACACCGACGGCAACACGACAGATATGATAAACGAGGTCGCTCTCAGAGGCTACGTCGATTTTGCTTAGGATACGCTCTTGGGGAACTTTTTAAAAAGTTCCCCAAACCCCTCAAAACTTTCCTTAAAAGATAATTAAGATTTTACAAAAATTTTTGAAAGAGTTTGAGAAAGGATTTAAACTATGAATTACAAAAACGAACTGATAAACGACATTCTTCCCTTTTGGCTCGGCGATGCGATCGACCGTGTGAACGGCGGCATCTTCACCTGCCTTGACCGCGAGGGCAAGATCTACGGACGCGAAAAGAGCGTATGGTTTCAAGGCAGAGCGCTCTGGGTGTTCTCCAAGGCATACAATCTGATCGAAAAGCGCAAGGAGTATCTCGACGCGGCGAAAACGATTTACTCTTTTCTTCCGAAATGCACGGACAGTGACGGCAGAATGTTTTTCAAGGTCACCGAGGACGGCAGGTGCATACAGAAGCGCCGCTATTATTATTCGGAAACCTTTGCGGCAATCGGTTGCGCCGAGCTTTACAAGGCAACGCTCGACGAAAAGATCCTCGCGGACGCCGAAAAGTATTTTGACGTAGCCTACGAGTGCTTCACGGGCGAGAGAAAAAACGAGCCGAAATTCAGTCCCGAAACGTCGGACGGCAGAGCGCTCGCTCCGATAATGATAATGCTCTCGACCGCTCAGGTAATGCGGAGCTCCGCAGGCAAAAACTCGCAAAAATACGATAATATCGTCAAAAAATGTGTAGACGACATATTAAACGGAGGATTCCTGACCGACAAAGCGCTTATGGAAAGCGTCGGTAAAAACGGAGAATTTCTCGACACGCCGAGCGGACGTGTGGTAAATCCCGGGCACTCGCTCGAAGCGGCTTGGTTTTTACTCAGTGAAGGGCTCCTGAGCGGAAATAATGCCGCTATCGACGGCGCAAAGAAGATAATCGACCTGACTCTCCCGCTCGGACTTGACAGTTCTCACGGCGGAATAATCGCATTCACCGACGTTTGCATGAAGCCGCCCATGGCGCTTGAATGGGATATGAAGCTCTGGTGGCCGCAGTGCGAG
>JAZOSN010000005.1:0-22507 GCA_045657105.1 Eubacteriales bacterium | reverse complement strand
TAAGAACCTGAATCTTACGCGTCTGCCAATTCCGCCACGCCCGCGAATAAATATGAGTGGGAGTGGCGGAATTTTTCTGCACACGCCCGCGAATAAATATGAGTGAGAGTGGCGGAATTTTTCTGCACACGCCCGCATCATTTACAAGTACGCTTTTTAACGTACCCGTTGATGATATCACATTTTTAGTTTTTTGTCAAGCGAAAATTTGCATTTTATATTCGTTATTTTAAAATTATGTTTCGTTTTTTTCGTTTAGCTCTGTTTTTTTGCGCTTTTGAAGGGATTTTTTAACTATTTTCGGCAAAACGAACACACATATTGCCACTACGGCAACGAGAATTCCTGCTTTAAGCATCGTACTGTCAGAGCTCTCTGAAAAGTCTGTTGGGATATTATATTTTTTTGCAATCTCTCTTGCAGCGTCATTCTCGCTACAATCGAGAACAAGATTTTCACAGCCGAGGAAGGCGTCCGTTCCGATCTCCTTGCAGGATCTTGGAATTTTAAGATCTTTAATACGCTTACAATCCTCGAATGCCGAGTCGCCTATAATTTCAAGCGTTTCGGGGAGCTCGATATTTTTAAGCGCAGAGCATTTAAAGAACGCGCCGAATCCGATCTCATAAAGCCCGTCTGAGAGCTCGACCGTTTTAAGATTTTCGCAACCGCTGAAAGCGTATTTCCCTATTACCTCAACGCTCGCCGGAATTATTACCTTTTTCAGCTCGGTACTGTTTGTAAATGCATCGGTATTTATATATTTTACCGTATATTCACCGTTCTCGCCGACTTTTTCGGGTATAACGAGCGTAGACTTATCTCCCGTATAGCCGTCGATAGACGCGTATGAGTTCTCCTTCACGGTATATACAAACTCACTGTCCGTGCCGCTTATTCCCTTATGAGTAAACAACACGAGAAGCCCCGCTGCGATAAGAAGCGTGGCAACGATGAGTATTTTTTCTACTGTTCTCAGTGTTTTTTTCTCCATATAAGGCTCCAATCCGATTACTTAACTGAATTATACCACAAAAAGCAAATTTTTAAATATACATTTTGTAAACTTCCTGTCAAATATGGCTATAATTTATAGGCACAGTATAAAACAAGGAGAAATTTATGAAGACAGGCGAAAATTTTAACGAAAACGCCGCTATGCTTGAAGGCGCGATCGGATACGGAGTATCCTATGACGTAACGCGGCGCGAGCTATCGGTCGGCGGAAGGAAAGCGTATTATTATTACCTTTTTTGTCTGACAAACGACCTGCTTGCAGAGCGGCTTGTCGAGGGGTTTCTTAGTGCAAAGCCCGAAGAAAATGCAGAAGATCTTGTGAAAAATTCGGTTCCGATAGCCTCTGCCAAGATTATGGATGACGTAAATCAAATGGCACAGAGCGTTTTTGTCGGGGATTCGGTACTGATCGTGGAGGGCTACACGATGGCTATCGTATGCGACACAAAAAAGATACCTATGCGATCTCTGTCGGAGCCCGAGAACGACCACGTTTTACGCGGACCGCGCGAGGGCTTCGTTGAAAATCTGAAAGAAAACACCGCGCTTATCAGAAAAAATCTAAAAACTAACGGACTCGTTATGAAGCGTTTCAGTGTAGGTGATTTTTCGCCGACCGAAATTCAGATCTGCTATATAAACGGACGCGCGAAGGATCGACTTGTAAAGGACATTGAGCGCAAAATAAGCCAGATACGCGTAGATGCGCTTTCTATGGGGCAGGAGTCGCTTGCCGAGTGTCTTATAGAAACGAAATGGTACAATCCGTTTCCGAGATTTCGTTTCACCGAGCGTCCCGACTCCGCCTGCGCCATGCTTCTCGAAGGAAGTGTCATAATCCTGTGCGACAACTCGCCGATGGCGATGATACTTCCCTCCTCACTCATAGATTTTCTGCAAGAATGCGACGATTTTTATTTTCCGCCGTCGATCGGAAGCTATTTCAGGATACTGAGGCTGGTAATATTTTTCACCTCTCTCGTCGTTATGCCGCTTTGGTATCTTGGGGTGCGAAATCCCGAATTTCTGCCGAAATATCTCGATTTTATGCTACCGACAAAGGACGGACTTCCCATTCTCGCTCAGATAATCTTTATCGAGATAATACTTGACGCGATAAAGCTCGCTTCCGTAAACACACCGAGTATGATGAACGGCTCTATCGGTATAGTTGCAGGTCTTATAATCGGCGACTTTTCGGTAAATGCAGGTTGGCTAACTCCCGAGGTCATTCTTTATATGTCGATAGTTGCAATATCGAATTTCACACAGCCCTCGTTTGAGCTCGGATACGCTTTCAAATTCTGCCGTTTGATGACGATACTTTTCATTCACTTTTTCGATGCGGTCGGATTTGCACTCGGTATGCTGCTGAGCATTCTTCTTATAGCAAGAAATCACACGGTCACGCGCAAAACGAGTTATCTCTACCCTATGCGACCTTTTTCGTGGAAAGCGCTCAAACGTCAGATCGTACGCGAAAAGCTTGACACAAAAAAATAAAAAAAGCTCGGTTTTTCCGAGCTTTAATACTTTATAAGAGTTATCTTTTCTACTATCGGTTTTATAAATCTCGTATGAAGCAAAGCGTATGCAACAGTCGCTCCGCCAGAGTTCAAAATAAGATCGTCAATATCGCAAAGTCCCGTAAAGAGCAGAAGCTGCAAGATTTCAACCGTGCATACCGTACAGACTATAAAGATCAAAAAGCTTTTGAGCGAGCGAATCTTTTTAAAAAGAAGAGGCACAAAGAAAGCAAACGGAATGAAGGCGGCGATATTTCCGAATATATTTATAACGAAGGCTCTTATCGAAACCGGGCCGTCCGCTATCCCCTCAAAAAAGCAGATAAGAGATTTAAAGGGTATCAGGTTCAGTGACTCTTTTATATGTAATCCAAGCTCTTCCCACGTTATATTCAATAGTGCAGAAAATCCGTTTCGTCCGAAATACTTATCAAAAAGAACGAGAGTGAGCAAAAGGTGGACGTAAAGAAGGAAAAACGCGAAAAAGGTGGCTTTCATTATCTTTTCGGCAGATTCTTTCGGCGCTTTTTTTGCAAGTAAAAGACCTGCGAAATATCCGAGCGCGCATATAACACCGAGCATAGCAAGGCGAACGTGTGCCCTCAGAGTCACCGTGATATCGAGATAAAAATAGGCTACGGTCATCACTGCCGCGCAGGCGTACATAAAGACTGACGCGGCTTTAAGGCTTTTGTTCACAGGCACTCCTCCCTTCTTTTTAAAGATTATATCACAAAGCGAAAAATAAATCAACTTTTTTTATTTTTTCTATTGACAATTATAAATGAATGTGTTATCATATGAACAGAAATTCATATGAAAGGAAATTCATATATGACCGAACATATTCACGACCATAAAAGCGAGATAAGCAAGGTCGAGGGACATCTGCCGTCAGAGAGCGAGCTTTCGCGTCTGGGTGACCTTTTCAAGGTATTCGGAGAGCGCTCGCGAATACGGATACTCTACGCTCTTTCAGAGTCCGAGCTTTGTGTTCTGGCGATAGCCGAGCTTCTTGATATGGAGCAGTCGGCGGTATCGCACCAACTGAAAGTTCTTAAAAACGCTCATCTCGTTGACAGTCGCCGTGACGGAAAGACCAACGTCTATTTTCTTGCAGACTCCCACGTACGCACGATAATAGATCAGGGATACGAGCATATAAGCGAAGAAAGGAACTGAAAATGATAATTAAGAAAACGTACGCTCTTGAAGACCTCCACTGCGCGAACTGCGCGGCAAAGATGGAAGCGCGAATAAAGAAGATCGACGGCGTGATCTCTGCAAGCGTGAGCTTTATTATGCAAAATCTCACTATCGAGGCAGACGAAAACGATATAGAAAAAATAATCAAGCAGGCAGTCAAGATCTGCCGCAAGGTCGAGCCCGATTGCCGAATAATCCTGTAAGAGGCAAGGCTATGACAAAACGGCAAAAAAAGATCCTTTTACGGATAATAATATCTACCCTGCTACTTATCGTTGCGGCTTTTGCTCCGCTCGGCGAGCCGTACAAGCTGATACTGTATCTTACTGCATACGCTATAATTGCTTACGACATAATATGGAAATCGCTTATAAACATCTTTCACGGGGAGGTGTTTGACGAGAATTTTCTTATGTCGGTAGCTTCGATCGGTGCATTTTTTATAAAAGAATACCCCGAAGCACTTCTGGTAATAATTCTCTATCAGGTCGGAGAGCTCTTTCAGGCTATTGCAGTCGGAAAAAGCAGACGGGAGATAAAGGCTCTTGCCGCGCTCCGCTCTGACTCGGCACGCCTTATCAGAAACCACGAGGAGATTACCGTATCTCCCGAAGAGGTCGCAAAAGGCGAGATAATCGTCATACGCGCAGGAGAGAGAATTCCGCTTGACGGCGAGATAATCGACGGTCAGACCGATATTGACACATCTGCCCTCACAGGCGAGCCTATACCGAGATCCTGCTCGGTCGGCGACAAAGTAATGAGCGGCTCTATGAACCTTAGCGGCGTTATAAAGGTAAAGGTCAGCGGCAGTTATGCAGAGAGTACGGTAGCGAAAATACTTACTCTTGTTGGCGAGTCATCGACAAAAAAGGCAAAAGTCGAGAACTTTATCACGAAGTTTGCAAAATATTACACTCCGATAGTAGTTATCTCGGCAGTTCTGCTTGCAACTTTGCCGCCGCTTCTATTCTCGGAAAGCTTTAACGAATGGCTTAACCGCGCACTTATTTTCCTCGTGGTTTCCTGCCCATGTGCGCTCGTTATTTCGGTTCCGCTCTCCTTTTTCGGAGGCATTGGCGGAGCATCGAGAAACGGCATACTCATAAAGGGAGCAAGCTATATCGAGGTGCTCTCAAAGACGTCTACACTCGTTTTTGATAAAACCGGTACTCTCACCGAGGGTGTTTTCGCGGTAAGTGAGATCTGCCCCGAAAAGATTTCAAAATTCGAGCTTTCAGAGCTTGCCGCTCTTGCGGAGAGCTACTCAAACCACCCGATAGCCCTCTCGGTAGTTTCGTCTGCCGAAAAGATCCCCGACAAGACGCGAGTTTCCTCTTGCGAAGAAATTGCAGGAATGGGAGTTTCGGCGATAATAGACGGCAAAAGAACTCTCGTCGGAAGCTCAAAGCTTATGCGCGAAAATTCTATTACCGCACAAAAAAACGATCTCACCGCGGTACACGTTGCACGCGAGGGAGAATATCTCGGATATTTAACACTTTCTGACAGGATAAAGCCGGATGCTATACAGGCACTTACCGAAGCCAAAGCACTCGGTATAAAAAAGACTGTAATGCTCACGGGTGACTCTGAGCGATCCGCCAAAAAGGTTGCCGACACGCTCGGAATTGACGAGATACACGCTTCCCTCTTGCCGGCAGACAAGGTATCTCACATCGAGAAAATAATCGAAAACAAAGAGAAAAACAGCTACGTTGCATTTATTGGCGACGGAATAAACGACGCACCGGTTATGTCGATAGCAGACGTTTCAATAGCTATGGGCGCCTCGGGAAGCGACGTTGCGATCGAAGCCTCTGACATAGTCCTTATGAACGACCGACCTTCGTCGGTAATTTCGGCAATCAAAACCGCAAAAAAAACGATGCGGATAGTTTATCAGAACATAATTTTCGCGCTCTCGTCGAAAGGACTCGTCCTTTTGCTCGGTGCGCTTGGATACGCTAATATGTGGATAGCGCTTTTTGCTGACGTGGGAATACTCATTCTCGCAACGCTCAACGCTATGCGAACGCTAAAAAAAGACAGATAAAGAAAGGAAGTGGGCAAAATGCTCGAACTTAAAAATATAACCTTTACCCTGCCCGACGGAAAGAACATCACAGACAATATATCTCTTACTATTCCCGACGGCAAAATGATAGCAATAACAGGCCCTAACGGCGGCGGAAAGACCACTCTTGCAAAGCTTATCGTCGGTATCCAGAGGGCAAGCTCGGGTGAGATGATCTTCAACGGACAGAACATCACCGATCTTTCTGTAAGCGAGAGAGCAAATCTCGGTATCAGCTACGGATTTCAGATCCCCGTAACCTTCAAGGGCTTTGCCGTCCGCGACATTCTGAACCTTGCCGCAGGACGCGAGCTTTCAGAGGACGAATGTAAAAATCTGCTCGGAACGGTCGGTCTTTGCAAGCGCGACTATATAAATCGCGAGCTGAACAAGAGTCTTTCGGGCGGAGAAATGAAGCGTATAGAGATCGCAAGCGTGCTCGCGAGAGGAGATAAGACTCTGCTCAGTATCTTCGACGAGCCTGAGGCAGGAATTGACCTTTGGAGCTTCAGAGAGCTCATCGGTGTCCTCGACTCTATGAGAAGCGACAAAAAGCGCTCACAGGTCATTATTTCGCACCAGGAAAGACTGCTTGAAGTGGCAGACGAGATAATTCTCGTATCGGGCGGCAAGATCGAGGCTATCGGTACCCCCGAAAAGATACTGCCTATGCTCAGTGCAGGAAAAGGCGAGGGCTGCAACTGCCCGAAAGGAAGGAGCGTGAGCGACTGTGAATAACATTACCGAAAAAATGCTTAAAATAATTGCCGATTACGACGGTCTTGACAAGGCGTCCTATAATATCCGCGAGGACGGCGAATGTGTCGGCCGCAAATCGACGAAAAACGTCAGTATCGAGCCGCTTTTTGACCGCTCGGGTATTGAGATAAGAGTCAAGGAAAATACGAGGGGCGAAACGGTATATATCCCCGCTTGCCTTACGAAATCGGGAGTAAACGATCTCGTTTACAACGATTTTTACATCGGAGAAAACTCGGACGTCACGATAGTTGCAGGCTGTGCGGTACACACTGACGGCGACAAGGAATCTCTTCACAACGGAATACACAGATTTTTCCTTAGTAAAAATTCAAAGGTCACCTACATCGAAAAGCATATCGGCGAGGGTGAGGGCGACGGCGCGAGAAAAATAGATCCCGTAACCGAAATGACTCTCGACGAAGGCGCAACTCTCACGATAGACACCCTTCAAATCGGCGGAGTTGACTATTCAAACAGAAAAACGAGAGCAACGCTTGCATCGAAGGCCAAGCTTCTCATCAGAGAAAGAATAATGACAGACCGAAGCGAGCAGGCCATTACCGATTTCGAGGTAACGCTTGAAGGCGAGGATAGCGGCGTTGACCTTATTTCACGCTCGGTGGCAAAGGGCGACTCCTATCAAGGATATACCTCGAAGATCATCGGAAAAACGCGTTGCACGGGACATTCCGAATGTGATGCGATACTCTCGGGAAACGGACGTGTAGACGCGACTCCCTCGCTTACCGCCGAGTCGGGTGATGCTTCGCTTATTCACGAGGCGGCTATCGGAAAGATAGCAGGCGAGCAGATAATCAAGCTCTGCTCTCTCGGACTTTCCGAGGAAGAAGCGGAAAGAAAGATAATTGAGGGATTTCTTAAATAAGCGAAATGAAAAGAGCAGTTCAAGTGAACTGCTCTTTGATTTTATTTACTTTTCAGCATTACGAAGGTATTGGGCTTCAAGTTAAACGTGACTCTGTTTCCGCTCTGTGTTTCGCAAAGAGTATAGTCGTGATCGTCGTCAACTCTGTAAAGCTCGGTTTCGCCATCTCCGTATCCGTTAAGATCTACGGTGACAGTCTTTTCTTCCCTGTCTGCTTCATCTGTATAGTAGCAAACGAGCACCGCCTTATTTCCGTTTTCGTCCTTTGCACCGACCGCGTAAACGTCCTTATCATCGCTCTCGGTCTTTACCGCACTACCTAGATCGTAGAGATCTGCAAAGCTATAAAGCGACCAATACCCCTTGATCGGCTCCATAGTATAGAAATTCCACATTCCATTGAAGGTACAGGGGCTCGCCTCGTAGTACATAAGCATATCTATCGTTTCGTCATTCTGAGCCGCAAGCATACACGCGGTGGTGAACGCCGCGCCCTTCATACTTATAATTACCCTGATACTGTCAACGTATTTTTCTCTCCAGCCGCATATGTAGTTCCACTCGTTAAGGATACTCTCTGCTTCGGTATATCCTGATTTTAGCAGCTTTTCCTTTACGGTATGCGCTCTGTTTATCATTTTTGCAACGTCTGCGCCGTACCAGTGCCACGAAAGGAAGTCGATAGGAACCTTTTTGCCGTCACGAGTCATATGGGCAAGAAAATCGTCATACCACTTTCCTACTCTGTTTGCAATCGACGGTCCACCTATCATAAGATGCGGAAAACGCTCTTTCAGATAGGTCGCGGCTACCTCGTAGAATTCGTAGTAATCCTGTGCAGTTCCGCTCCAATTACGCTTATGCTCGCTATCGTCATCGTCGAGATCGGCTTCGTTCCAGACCTCCCAATACTTGATATTATAGTGGAACCCGTCTGCCCAACCCTCGTTATAGTGAAGGATAACGTGCTCACAAATGATCGCCCATTTAAGGAAGTCCTTGGGCATTATCGTACGGTACTTTTTACGCTCGTGCTCTATACGCGCACCGAGTCGGTAAAAGACCTCTGTTCCCGCGTCTACTATTACCTTGGTATAGTCGTCGGTACAGATAAAATCGTAGCTTGCGGGATCGTACGGATCGGCATCAAAATCCGGAAATATCGAATAAATATCGACAACGTGCTCACCGCCGAAATCTATCCATTCGGAAGCGTCGTGATTTCTCGCATAGGGGATTCTTGCCGCCTTATAGGTTTCGAAATTCGTTCTCGGCTGTGTGGGACGTCCGGGAACGGGACCGTTGTTTACGCAGTGCATCGGCTTTATTTTACCGCTTACGTTATTAAAATCAACCTTTATATTTGACATATCAGAACCCCCAAAAAAGTCTTTCTTTGCCTTAATTTTAACATTATAAATGTTTTTGTCAATATTTTTTTGACATTTTTTCGCAAAACGGGTGACATTCAAAGAAAAATGATGTATAATATAGGAAAACACACACTCCGAAAGGATATTTGCACTATGCCAAAGCTACTCGCCGTTGACGGAAACAGTATTATGAACCGTCAGTTTTACGGAATAAGACCGCTCACCAACTCCGCAGGTGTTTTTACGCAAGCGGTTTACGGTTTTCTCAACGTGCTTTTTGCACAGATGGATCACATAAAGCCGGATTTTGTTGCCGTCGCATTCGACCTTAAAGCGCCGACCTTCCGACACAAATTCTATCCCGAATACAAGGCGGGACGACACGCTATGCCGAGCGAGCTTGCGATGCAGTTCCCTTACGCTAAAAGGTGCATCTCTGCGCTCGGTATAAAGGTCATCGAGCTTGAAGGCTACGAGGCAGACGACATTCTCGGAACTCTCTCTAAAATGGGCGAGAGCGCGGGAGTCGAGTCCTATCTTCTAACGGGAGATCGCGACAGTTATCAGCTTATCAGTGACAAAACGACCGTTCTTTACGCGTCAAACTCAGGCCCCGTTCCTTTTACCGAAAAGGAATTTTGCGAAAAATACTCTATAAAGCCGAGTCAGTTCGTTGATCTCAAAGCCCTTATGGGTGACAGCTCGGATAACATTCCCGGTGTTCCCGGCATAGGCGAAAAGACGGCTATAAAGCTTATTTCAAGTTGCGAAAGCCTTGACAATCTATACGCGGATGTTGCCGCGGCAGGTCTTTCCGCTAAAATGCAGGAAAAGCTGCTCGAGGGCAAGGAAAGCGCATATATGTCACGCCGTCTTGCCGAAATCGAGCGAAACGCCCCTCTCGGACTCACGCTTGACGATATTATGCCTGCACCG
Source organism: Eubacteriales bacterium (assembly GCA_045657105.1). GTDB lineage: Bacteria > Bacillota > Clostridia > Oscillospirales > CAG-272 > SIG672. The sequence continues at coordinate 12,724 of JAZOSN010000005.1, read as the reverse complement.
AAAGACATACCCACGCTCAAAGCGCTTTTTGCAGAGCTTGAATTTTCTGCATTTGCGAAGAAAATAATCGACGCGAGCGACGAGGAAAAGGAAAAAAGAGAGTTTACTCCTATCTCCTCGCTCGAGCTCCTTACGCTTCCCTATGACGGCGAGGCGTCGGTGATTATCGAGGAAAACGTACTTTATGTTCTCTCGGGTAGCGAGGCGTATTCCTGCGAGTTCAGTGACGTTTCTCAGCTTCTTCCCTTCTTTGAGGACGAAAATCGCGAGTTTATCGTCTATGATTTAAAAGAATTTTTGCATACGTTATATCCCGAAAACGACGAAACGCCCGTGAAATTGAGATGCAATTTCGACGTTCTGCTTGCGGCTTACGTGCTTAGCTCATCGGACGGATCTTACGATATTTCCCGTCTTTCGGGCAGTTATCTAGGCAAGACTACCCCGAGCGACATTGACGCTCTCGCACCGCTTGCAAAGGAAATGAAAGCAAAGCTTGAAGAGTCAAATATGCTCGGACTTTACGAGGATATTGAGGTCCCGCTTGCAAGAGTGCTCTTTGAAATGGAGCGCCGCGGATTTGCGCTCGATATTCAAAATCTCAAAGACTTTTCGGTAATGCTCGACGAGGCGGTAAAATCCCTTACCGGAATGATATACGAGAGCGTCGGTCACGAATTCAACATCAACTCACCGAAACAGCTCGGAGTTGCTCTCTTTGACGAGCTTGGACTTCCTGCCTTCAAGAAAACGCAAAGCGGATATTCGACAAGCGCGGACATACTCGAAAAGCTCCGTCCTTATCACCCCATAATTGATATGATACTGAACTACCGTCAGGTGGCAAAGCTCAAATCGACCTATGCCGACGGGCTTCTTGCCGTCGTAGGCGAGGACGGACGAGTCCGCACGAAATTCAGACAGACCGTAACGGCTACGGGACGTCTTTCGTCGGTCGAGCCGAACCTGCAAAACATTCCCGTGCGCACCGAGCTTGGACGCGAGATGAGGCGCTGCTTCGTCGCTCGCGAGGGCTACACGCTCGTCGATGCCGACTATTCGCAGATCGAGCTCAGGCTTCTTGCCGCTATCTCGGAAGATGCGAACATGTGCGATGCATTCAGGCGGGGCGTTGACGTTCATACCGTTACCGCATCTCAGGTATTTGACGTGCCCGAGGAACAGGTCACCTCCGAGCTTCGCAAGAGAGCTAAGGCGGTCAATTTCGGCATCGTTTACGGCATCGGAGACTTTTCGCTCGCAAACGACATCGACGTTTCCAAAAAGGAAGCGGGCGAATACATCAAAAACTACAAGGCGACCTACAAGGGCGTTGCCGATTATCTTGACAAAACTATCGAGAGCGCATACGCCGACGGCTACGTCACCACGATGTTCGGGCGCAGACGGTATATTCCCGAGCTTGCCTCACCGAAGGCTATGATGAAGAAATTCGGCGAGAGAGTCGCGATGAACAGTCCGATACAAGGCTCTGCCGCCGACATCATCAAGCTTGCTATGATAAACGTCGAAAAGGCGCTTGCAGGAAGCGGACTTGACGCAAGGCTGATACTTCAAATACACGACGAGCTTATCGTCGAAGCCGCAGAGAAGGACGCGCAGCAGGCAAAAGAGATACTTGTCCGCGAAATGGAAAACGCGGTAAATCTCGCAGTTCCCCTCTCGGTAGAGGCATCTATCGGAAAATCGTGGTATGAGTGTAAGTAAAAAATTAAAAGCAGACAGGTGTATGTAAATTACATTCTGTCTGCTTTTGATATATTACTCTTTTTCCATCATCATTTGTAGCTCCGTGCCGAACGGTGCGCTCTTTTCTTTTCCGATAAATTCAAAGCCGTAACGCTTATAGAAATTTATTGCTTTATCGTTTCCTTTGAGAACCCAAAGCACGAGCTTGTGTTTTTCACATAATTTATCGCAGGTTGCTTTCATAAGAGCGTAGCCGAGTTTCTTTCCCTGCCATTCTTTAAGCAGATAGATAGCGATTATCTCGCCGTCATCTTCGCATTCTCTGCTTTCGCCGAAGCAGGAAAAGCCTACTGTCTTATTATCAACTTTAAGAAGCAGAGTATTCTGTATCCATTTATGCGCCATTTTGACGCATTTATCAAGTGTGATATTTTGCAAAAATTCATCAGGCATCAGCGTACTGTATGTTTCTTGCCAAGATTTATAGTGAACATATCCCTTTTCATCCATTTCGGTCTCTGTTGTCATCGGCACTATTTCAAATTCTATCATAATTTATCTTCCTCTTTTAAATATTTCACCCAAGCAAAGTATCGGTCGCGAGCATAACGCAAAATCCGACGAGAAGCGCATAGGTCGCGCCGCGTTCGCTTCCGTGAGCGTGAGTCTCGGGTATCATTTCGTCGCTGATAACGTAAAGCATCGTTCCGCCCGCAAATGCCAGAGCGAACGGCAAGATCACAGACGCAATACTGACCGCGAAATATCCGATAAGCGTTCCGATAACCTCAACGACACCTGTCATCATAGCGATAACAAAGGTCCTTGACGGCTTGACTCCTGCGGCGAGCATAGGTCCGATTATTACCATACCCTCGGGAATATTTTGAAGGGCGATACCGCCCGCTATAACGAGCGCCTGCGCGGTGTTATCCGACCCGAAGCCGACACCTGCCGCGATTCCCTCGGGGAGATTATGTATCGCAATAGCCGTTACGAAAAGGAGCACCTTACTTAAACTTGTGCTTTTATGCTCCTCGATATCGGGGCCGACCATCTTATGCAGGTGAGGCACGATCTTATCTATAAGATTAAGACAAAGTGCGCCTGCGAAAATACCGCCTACCGTAATAAAAAGCTTGAATTTTCCGCCGTATTCGAGCGACGGAATAATAAGTCCTAAAACTGCCGCCGCGAGCATTACGCCTGCCGCGAATGAAAGAACTATATCCGAGAATTTATGCGATATTTTTTTAAAGATAAATCCGATCAGAGCGCCGAAAACTGTCGCACCGCCCACTCCGAGCGCGGTGAGTAAAACGAGATCCATAAAGTCAATCTCCTTTGTTTAGTTTTTTAGAAGCATTTGCCGCTCTTACAGTCGTCCGTGCTTCCGCAGCAATAGCAAAGCTCGTTCGGACACTGCCCTTTTTCTATCATATCAACGATGTTTTTAACAGTAGTTTCGGCAATATTCGAGAGTGCCTCCTCGGTGAGAAAGGCTTGGTGCGAGGTAACTATGACGTTCGGCATTGAGATAAGGCGCGCGAGAGTATCGTCCTCCAATATATGCCCCGAAAAGTCCTCGAAGAAGAAATCCGACTCCTCCTCGTAAACGTCAAGGCAAGCCGCTCCGACCTTACGCGATTTGATCGCGGCAAGCAGTGCCTCCGAATCGACGAGAGCACCGCGCGAGGTGTTGAGAAGCACGACTCCGCGCTTACATTTTGCAATCGACTCCGCGCTTATTATATGATGGGTTTCCTCGGTGAGCGGACAGTGGAGAGATATGATATCGCTTCCCTCGAAAAGCTCGTCAAGAGTTACGTATTTTACTCTTTCTCCATCTGCAAATCCGTCTGCGGGGTACTTATCATATGCAAGTATCTTCATTCCGAATCCCTTGCAAATATCAGCAAAAACGCGTCCGATCTTTCCCGTTCCGATTATACCCACGGTTTTACCGTGAAGGTCAAAGCCTGTCATTCCCGCAAGAGAAAAGTTGAAGTCACGGGTACGTATATACGCCTTATGGATACGTCTTATCGAGGTGAGCAGGAGCGCCATAGTATGCTCTGCTACCGCGTAAGGCGAATAAGCAGGTACGCGCATGACGTGGACCTTTCCGTAGGCGTATTTCATATCGACGTTATTAAATCCCGCGCATCTGAGAGCAACTACCTTGACTCCCATTTCATAAAGGCGGTCGATAACCCTCGCGTTCACAACGTCATTGACGAAAACACAAACTCCGTCAAAGCCGCTCGCAAGACCTACCGTATCCTCGTTAAGTTTAGTTTCGAAATATTTAAAAGAAACGCCCATATCAGCCCCATACTTATCAAAGGACGGCTTATCGTAGGGCTTCGTATCAAAAAAAGCAATTTTCATCATAAATTCCTCCGTTTTGATTATTATAACACAAAACGCGCAAAAAAACAACTCCCAAGGGAGTTGTTTTGATTATTTATTTTCGGGCGCAAGAGTTATAGTCATACCTCGGCTAGGCTCCTTTTCGGGAACGCGAGTTACTATCTTATACGTCGTCTGTCTGCCTCTGCGCTCGTTATCAACGAACTCATTTTCGTCGGTAACGATCACTTTTTCGTAAGTAGCAGACGATTCAAATGCGCGCAGGACCTCATAGGCGGCATTTTCATCGGGCGAGGGATCCCATTTTACGGTAGTAACCGAGTTTGCCGAAAATGCGGTAAGGGAGCGAACGTCGCTTGCCACCTCGAAGGTGGGAATATCAGTGAAGATAATCTTCTCTCCCTTTTTCGTGGATATCTCTACGGTGTCCTTGTCAATTATCTTAACGTCACCCGAGGCTGAAATCTTTGAGAGCGAAATATTATAATACCGCACTTTGAGCTTTTCGCCGAGTCGTGATATTATCTCAACCTTATCGGCGTATCCGTCGTTCCAAGAAAGCGAAACATCAAAGCCGCCGCGCGCGATAAGGTGATCTATTTTTCCCTTTTTCCAAATACTCGGAAGGGCGGGCAAAATTTTCAAAACACCCTTCTGGCTCTGAACGAGAATTTCGGTAAGCAGGGCACACACGCCGTAGTTTGCATCTATTGCAAAGTTAGCTTGTGAGTCCTTTCGGTCAACCGGCATAGGATCATAGTGACAGCCCCAGAGATTATCAAAGATGCTCGTAGATATTTCAAGGTTCAAAAGACGGTACACCATATCGCCGTCGCAGGCTCTCGCCCAAAGGAGTGCTCTGTGCATTATTCCAAAGCCTGGTCCTTTATTTGATCCGCGCTCTTTAAGCGTAATCTTTGCCGCATCGAGCCATGCGGGAGTTTTGTCGTTTATTACGCTTCCGGGATAAAGACCTACGAGCTGTGATACGTGGCGGTGCTCCCACTCGCCTATCTCTCCGTAATAATTTTCCTCACGGAATTCCTTTACCTGACCGGAATATCCTACAAGCACGCCATCAAGCAGGTCTATCTTATTTTTCACCTCGGAAATTACCTTTTCGTCGCATATTCCCCGAACGACATCGTAATCGTCGTACATTTCGAGAAGCGAATCGAAGGTTTCGTATATCATCTGCTGATCAAAGGCACAGCCTATCGTTCGTACGTACACGCCGTCATGCCTTTGCTCGGGAGATGCAGATACACTTGCAAGATATTTTCCATCATAATTATCTATGCATTTAAGATAAAACCGCGCAAGGCTCTCTACCATGGGATATACTTCCTTTACGATCTCCTCATCGCGCGTATATCTACATCTGTCAACGTCGGATATTACGGTAAAACCGCCCGTACCCGGTCCGGAATGACCTTTTTTGCCCACTCTCGATACCTCGTACGCACTGTTGGCAGTTCCGACTATCCAACCGTTATCCTTATCGTCGAATTTTTCGGGACAGTTATCTCGTACGTAAGCGTTTCCGTTTATTTTGGCTTTTTCATATCTGGCCCTATTAAAGTCGTCGTAAGCCTTATAAAGATCGCCGAGTCCGAGCGAAAAGACGAACCAATAGTTCATCTGCTGATTTATATTATACCAATATCCGCAGGTCCACGGCGGTATTTTATAGGCGTTCCATTTGCCCTGTACTCCGCTTGGGAGAGTACCGTCGCGCGACGTGGCTATCATCATATATCTTCCCATCTGGAAGAAAAGCTCTTCAAGATACGGCTCAAAATTACCGTCACGGCAAGAGGCAATTAGCACAGGCGTATCACGACCGTCATCGACTCCGCCGAGATCAAGCTCGAAATTTGAAAAATATCCTGTGTGATCGGAAATATGCTCATTTTTCAGATTGTCGTACGATCTTTTCGAAGCATTTTCCATTATTTCAAGCAGCTTTTCGTGAGGATGCGGATTTCCCGCAAGCTTTTCAAGTCTTGGTGCGATAAAGACCTTACTGTTTAAAACGTAGTTCGTTCCTACGGTGAAATATACGTAAGCGCAGTTTGCATTTTTAACACTCACTGTCTTTTCATCAAAGGCAAGCTCTCCCTCTCCGTCGATAACGACGCGAAAACGCGCCTCGAAGTCTATGCCGTAATATTCACTTTTTCCGCTGAGCACGACGGTATCGCCATAGATTGAGGTTTCTCCGAATTTCCCCGAGTTTTCGGGACAGTTTCCTTCGGTAAGACGCTCTCTGAGATTTGCTATCTCGGGATGAAGAGTAAAATTCAGATTACCCTTTCCTGATGCAGAAAGCCGCACGGCAGTAATCTTTGACTTATAGCTCGAAAAATACTCGCGCTCATATTCAACACCGCCGCAAATATATTTAACGCTTGCAACGGCAGTATTAAGGCAAAGCGAGCGTGAGTAGTTTTTTATCTCGCCCTTATGGTGAAAATATATAAAAAGATCGCCAAACGTCTCCTGCCCGCTGCAAAAACGGTTTTCGATATATCCGCTGTTTGCAGTCCAGAGAGTAGGATCGGTTATTTGAAGTCGCTCGTACTGTGTACCTCCGAAGATGCACACTCCCGTATATGAATTTGATATGGGAAGCGATTCGTTTTTCCAGCCGAAGATAGAATCCTCGGCGGGTCTGATGAATCTTATTTTATACGTTTTCATATCACTTTACCAAATTATTCAGTCGTTTTCTTCTTTTGCGTACTTATGATAGAGTTCTTTTACCTTATAGTAGGACATCTTGGGCTTGCGGTATTCGCTGAGTATACCCTTATTGTTAAAGCCTCTCGCGCGGTTTATTCCCGCTTCGAGGCAGGTTCTCATATCGCAGAACTGCCAGATGAAAAAGCCTGCGAACATCGGATCGTTATGGAAGTGCTCGATCGCGTATTCAAGCATATTCGACTGATATTCCTCGGTCCAATGGATATTATCAAAGGTGTGGCAGCCGTAAAGCGCCGCGCCGCCGAATTCGCTCATAATTACAGGCTTATGCGCGTATCCGAGTGCTTCTCTTCTCGCTCTGAAATCCCTTATGAACTTATCCCAATCGGAAAATCCGCCGCCGTACCAACCGTAATATTGGTTGATGCTTATTACGTCGCAATATTCAAGACAAATGTCCTCTCTGGGCTTATCGGTTGCAAAGGTAACGAGTCTGTTTCCGCCGTTTTCTTTAAGGAAGTTATAGTACTTTTCGGAAAGCGCGCGAGCCTCCTCGGTGGCGGTAAGTATTTCGTTGTGCATTCCCCAGAAGATAATACAGGGGTGGTTATAGTAATATTTGACCATTTCGCGGTGCATTTCAAGCCCACGGTCAACGACAACGGGATCTCCGAGAGCACTCTGTGAAAATCCCCAGCCCCACATCGGGATCTCGCTCCAAAAGAGTATTCCGCGCTCGTCGAGCATATCGACGAACTCGTGCGAGTTAGGATAGTGTGAGCCGCGAAGAGCATTACAGCCGAGATCATCTATCGCGATATCGAGATCTCTGCGCATAAGTCCCTGCGGGAAAGCAAATCCCCAGTCAGGGTGCTCCTCGTGACGGTTTACACCGCGAATCTCGACAGGCTTTCCGTTAAGCTTTATCTGTCCGTCCTCGACGCAGACCTTTCTGAATCCTATTCTATCGTACAGATCGTCTGTATCGGTGGTGATATATACTGTATAGAGATAAGGAGCTTCGGTATCCCAAAGCACAACGTCTTCAACCTTGATTGTGGGAAGCTTTATTTCTTTGCGCTCATGAGGATCAAGCGTTATACTTTCATCACACACACATTTGCTGTCAACAGATATCTTAATCTGTGTGGAAGTTCTCTCGGAATCGGAATTATAAAGCTCGACGGTAAAGGCACCGACGGCAGAGGTCATATCCTCCGAAAGCTCATATTCAAATCTGTTAAAGAGGGTTACTATACCACTGAGCTTTTCCGCTGTAACGTCACGGATAATTCCGCCGTAGTGGTACCAGTCGACCTTCTTCTGCGGTATTGACTGCGCGTCCATACGGTTATCAACCTTTACAGTAAGAGTGTGATATCCCGCCGTGACGTCGGGTACTATAAAATCAAACTGCGAAAATCCGCCGTAATGATAGCCGAGATATTTGCCGTCAAGCCATACCTTTGCCTCGGTAAGAACCGCACCGAAATTCAGTCTGAGGCAACCGCCCTCGAAATAAAAATTCCTCTGATACCAAGCAACTCCCTCGTATCCGAGAAGTCCCATTTCGGTATTCCATACGCCCGGAACGATCATTTTTTCGTTTGTTCCGAGATCAAGGAGATTTCCGCTTTCCTCATATTCATTTTTAGGATCTTTAAGAAATTTCCACGCGCCGTTTAAATATTTGACAGATCGCGTGATATGCTCGTCAAAAAGTCTTGTCATTTTATTTTTTCCCTTCAAAATAAAACTTCATTTACACAGTAATTTTAGCATCACCCCCAATATTTGTCAACAAATATATAATATAATGTCAAAATTTTGAAAGAATTTATCAAAATATTTCAAGTGTTGATAACATCTTACTGCGAGCCGGAGTATTAGTAAAAAAACGCGCAGAACGTGATCCTACGCATTTTTCATTGATTCTTCCATTATGTGTTTGTATTCGGGAGTGTGTTCGGTCACGGCGCGGCGAGGACTTCCTTGGTGTTGTCTTTGTAGGTGTAGCTCATTTCTTTAAATAAAAGGCGTGATTGCCTTTATATCCTTATAAAATTCTTTCGCCATATTTAGTTCTCCAAAACATCTTCGTCTGGTTCTGTTGCATAATGATATTTACAATTCAAACATTCTTTTTGTTGATTTTCATTCCATATAATTCCTTCCGGCAGAACCGTTTCCTTAACCATATCATCAGCAACGTCACAAACAATCATACAATCCGTGCCATTGATACGTCCTTTTTTGACTGGGCAATAAACAGTTTTCATTCGTTCTCCTTTTCGTTGTCAAAAATTTTTAAGATATCATCTACGTTTATCTCACCTTCTTTTTTTCTGAAATCCTTCTTTGAATAAGCCGTTTTAAGTTTTTGGGTTTCATAATCCAAATATGCCGCACCTTCAAATGAGTAAAAATTTATACTTAACCCATCCCATCTTTTTTTCACAATGCTAACCTTCGCATTGTAAATATACTTTTTTGCATCTTCAACAGTACATCCGTGATGAAAAGCGTGGTTGTCTTTGGCGCTTAGCCGCGAAACATCAATTTTCGCCGCAGGAACTCGAACAGTGCCGACGACTCCCAAATCCTTGATTCTCTGAGCAATTTGAAAATCTGACTTTTTCGCTTCGGGCACTCGTCCTTTATAACGATGATAGTTTTTTAATTCGGCATACGTCTTATCGTCCGAATATTTGAGCTTTTGGAAAGCGGAAAAACCGCCTTTCGGCATATCTGAGCCAAGCCGCGCCTTATATTCGGCGTACTGCTTCTTATCTGCACTCTGATTATACACCTTTTTTCGCTCTTTGTCAAATGCTTCCGGATCTTTTCCGTTTAAGCTACTACCCGGATACTCTCAGCTTTGCTTCGAGGAACCACGAACCGGTCTATGCTTCGCATAACCCGATTTGAAGCGAGAGTAATATAAATCAAAAAAGCAACCCGATTGGGTTGCTTTTTTGATTTAAGCTACTACCCGGATTCGAACCGGGGACCTCGTCCTTACCAAGGACGCGCTCTACCAACTGAGCCATAGTAGCATATTAAATTTGCCGTTTTCTCGCGGCTACCTCGCTATTATAGCAGAGCAAAATCGATTTGTCAATAGGATTTTATCGAAAAAATAAAAAAAATTCAATAAAATCCTATTTTGTCGATTTTTATTCAGGCGTTTCTCCTGCGCATAAGAAAGCACTTTCTCTTTCTTGCAAGCGCATATTTCTTTATATCGCCTTCAAAAACTATATTTCCCTTTACCGTCTTTGAAAGATCGTCCGGATTTATAAGAGTATATCCCGTATTTATCGGACAGATACCGTACATATCGAGCGTTTCGGCTACGAACTGTGAGCAGGTATACTTACCGTCGGGCGCGTATTCCTTTTGAAGAAGATAGAAGAAAAAGCCTATCATATTATACTTATGAGTCTTTTTATTCTCCCAAAAATCGTTCAGGCGTTTTTCGACGTTTTCATACTGCTCATCACTGACCGGTATCTCTACTATTCTTCCGTAAAGCTCATCTGTCAGGTTATAAAACTTTTTATCAAGCTCTTCTCTGAGATAGCAACCTATAAAAGGAAAATAGGAGTATTTTCTTCCAAAGGAAAACATATGTCCGAGATCTCTGTCAAGCGTTATCGAGCAGTGTGTAAACTCACCTCTTGTAAAGAGTCCGATAGTATCCGAAACTATTGACTTCGGGTGCGAAAACACGACGTATATGTGCTTTTGAGGGGAATTGATTTTTTCCATACCGAGTTCCTCTCGCTGATGTTATTTTCTGCATACATAGATATTATACACATTAAAGCCAAAAAAGTCAACCCCCACCTCACAAAGAGCTCTGCGATACAAAATCTTAAAACAAAATTTAAAAAACTGTTGATTTTTTTAAAACTCTATGCTATAATGACAGGGTAAATTCGCCGGTGTGGTGGAACTGGCAGACGCGCCGGACTCAAAATCCGGTCCCGGCAACGGGGTGCGGGTTCGACCCCCGCCACCGGCATAATACCCGAAACGCCATACTTTCGGGTGTTTTGTAAACTACGCATTTTCATTACAGGTACTATCCCCTTTTGAAAATGCGTTTTAATTTTTAAACATCTTTTTTAGAAGGAGGTAAAACACCATGTCCACAAGAGTTGACGTATTCGTTGATCAAAACGAAGTTGAAAAGGCAAGCCTGTATACCTCACGCCTTATTTCCAACGGAAATTTCGGTTCGACATACTGCGTACTCACCGACAAGAGAGTATATCACAAAGGAGTTTTCTCCACGATACTTACTAACGGTCGTTTCGCAACCGGTGAAAACGTTATCGAGGTAAAGAAGATCTCGGCAACATCTTTTTCGGTATGCAAACACCCCGTTCTCGCGGTTTTAGGAGTTCTCTTCCTTCTCGTTGCTGCCGCTGCTTTCGTTTTTAACATGATGGAAGTAAGCTGGTTTGACGAGAATCTCGGAAAAATTCTTATGATCGGCGGCATCGTTCTCGGTCTTCTCTTCATCGTTCTTTATCTGGGAATGCAGAGAAAGTCGTTCAGGATCGTTTACTGCGGCGGAGAGCTTTCGCTCCAACTCAACCGTGTTTCGGTAAAATCCATTCGCGCGTTCAGTGCGGCAGTTCACGCTGCTATTTCGGATTCCTGCTGCAACAAGGCTAAGGAACCCGCTTTCGAGTGTACACCCGCCACTGTGGAAGCAGCTCCCGAGATAGCTCCCGAAGCGGCTCCCGAGGCAGCTCCCGAGGCAGAAGCAGAAGCGGCTCCCGTTTCCGAAGAAGCAGAGGTCTAAGCTATTTTGCACAAAGCACAAAACCACCGACAGTGTCGGTGGTTTTTTCATCTTCATCAAGGCTTATATTTCGAAGCCCTCGCATATACTGTCGGCAAGCGTCAGATCCTTTGCAACTACCTTTTTGCAGGCGAGCGCGGCAAGGTAGCGCTCTGCGCCCTCGGTAATAACGAACCTTCCGTCACAGACACTGACCTTCACGGGCTCGGGAAGCTCTCCGTTTTCATAGCGGTCTATAAGCTCGTTTACTTTTTCCTCGGAGATCTCTGCTTTATTTACGCTCGAAAGAAGCTTTCCCTGTTTTTTCTCAAATTTTACAAGCTCGTCCACAAGCTTCGAGGTATTTTCGAGAGAGTTATTGTTTATGATATAGGAATAATATCTGATCTTTGACATTTCGTGCTCGTATCTTTTAAGGCGGAGCTCTATATCCTTCTCTCCTCTGCCGACTAGTCGCTCAACGAGAATATCCGCGCTTTCGACGTAAAGGAAGAGGGGAACTATTTTAACCTCGCCTTTAAGGATCTCGCAAAGGTTAAGTGCGCCGTTTACGTCAATATCCTTCATAAGCGTTTTTCCGCTTGCAACGCTTTCGGCAAGGAGCTGTCTTGACGTTCCGTAGTAGTGATTATGCACTCTTTCGTACTCGTAAAAATCGCCGTTTGCTATCTTTTCTTCAAACTGCGCGTCTGTAAGAAAATAATACGGAACACCGTCCTTTTCATTTGGACGTCTATCTCTGGTAGTATACGTGGGCATAATGCCGTAACTATCGTCTTCGGATATAAGTTTATTTATTACCGTATTTTTACCGACACCCGAGCAACCCGAAAAAATCACTAACATATCCTTTATCTCCAAATCATAAAATAAGTAAGCTTTTATCAAAACGCGAAATTTGTCAAATTTCTTGAAAGTATTATAACCCCAAAACCCCTTTCTGTCAATAGTTTTAACATTTTTTCGCATAATTTTATTGACTAAGGGAGAAAAGTGTGTTATAATAGATTATTATTTTGAAATTACGTCGAAAGGACGGCACGATATGTCTAAATTATATATTCCCGAAGGCTATCGCTCGGAGCTGAATCTCCGTCAGACACAGTCTGCAATAAAGAA
>JAZOSN010000004.1:0-31367 GCA_045657105.1 Eubacteriales bacterium | reverse complement strand
GGTCATATTAAGCTCGTCCTTGGTTGTTCCGTTTTTAGACGTGTAAACATATACCGTGTCGGTAACGTACTTGTCCTGATTCTTGATAACGAAGCTGTCGGGAATGCCCGAAGGAGTGCTCGGAGTAGAAGGAGTGCTCGGCGTAGAGGGGGTACTCGGTGTAGAGGGAGTACTCGGTGTAGTAGATCCGCTACCCGTGTTTCCGCCACTCGATGATGCGCCAAAGAGCTCGATGGTATCAACCATACATCTCGTTTTGCCGGTAACCGTCGAAAGAGTTACGGTCTTGTTTGAAGACGTGTCAACGGTTATAGCGGTATATTCGCCGTTGTTAGATGCGGTGCTTATCGTGTGTTCGCTTCCGTTTACAGTGACGATAGTTGCTTTGTCTTTGTACTGTGCAACGTAGATAACTACCTTCTTAACGTCATTTCCGACGGTGAAGGAGAAGCCTCCGATCGCCTTGCCCGTTCCGACTTTAAGACAGGAGTTGCCTTTGGCATCTCTCGCCTCGGAATAAACCTTGGTAACACCGGTGAGCTTTATGGTATGACTGCCTGCTGTAAAGGAAACACCTTCGGCTGCATCTTTTCCGTCGTCGTGAGTAGCATCACCGTTTGCTCCGAAATCGAAGCTTGCAAGTGCTCCCGTAGAGGGAGTGGTAGTTCCGCTTCCCGTGTTACCGCCGGTCGTTCCGCCTGTGTTGCCACCTGTGGTACCGCCTGTGGTTCCGCCTGTCGTGCCACCTGTCGTTCCGCCGGTTGTTCCGCTTGTCGATTCAAATACGAACACGTAGATCGAGGTATCGTCGCCCATTCCGAAGCAGGTGAAACTTTCCTTAAAAACCTCAAGATATTGTGCCTTATCGTCGTGAAGGGCAGTTGCACACCTTACAAAATATCCGCCCGAAGTCGGCTCGAGATAGTATTTTGTGTATTCTCCCGCCGAATCGACCAGTCGTACGTGAGTTCCGTCTGCATATATGAATTTATTTCCCGTTTTAAGCGATACCGTTCCGTCACTGTTATTTACAAGCGTAAAGGTCGCGGCATCAGACTTTGAGGTGCTCATTGCGAGCTGATCCTTTGTAGTATTGCTCGTTGAAGAGGTGTAGGGCTTACTCGTTGCAGTAACGTACGAGCTCTTATTTTTCATTACAAAATTGTCGGGGATCTCTGCGGGAGTGCTCGGAGTGGTAGATCCTCCGCCGGTAGATCCGCCCGAGCCGGTGTCGCCGCCTGCCGGGGGATTGCTCGGTACGTTTCCGTTTTCAGCCGCACCCGAAGGAGTCGTCATATTCGAGGGAGCCGCCTTGCCGAAGAGCTGCCATGCAAGCTCGGGATAGTCTATAAATACGTTTCTGTTACCCTGAATGTCCTGAACGACCTCGTTTCTTCCCATTTCCCAGGTGTCAACGGGATCGAGCGCGCACCAAGCAAGGAGAAGATCAACGCTTTCAAATACCTCGGTAACGCTGTCTGCGCCCCAAGCCGTGCCCCATCTTACGTATACGTAAAGGATAATTCTCGCAACGTCACCCTTAACGTTGTCAGCGGGAAGGTAATAAGTTTTGTCTGTAACGTGACCGTAAAGCTTGTTGCCTCTTGACGAGTTGGTCGAAGCGTTTGCAGGTCTTATGTGGTGAAGGTCAGCTCCGCCACCGCTCGTGTTGCCGCCGCCCTTACTCTGAGGCCATACGTGCTCACGGTTGTATTGCTTCATAGGTTCCCACTGTGCCGAGGTTATGTGCTCGCTTAAATAGAGCGAAAGTGCATAGGAGGTGTCGTTCCTTTCGCAGTCGGTCTGAAAGGCGTATGTTTTGCAGTCTTTGTACGAGGTGATCTTTTTGTGAGTGCTCTTCATAAGAGTGTGAAGAGACGTTTTAAGGTCACTCGACGAGAGCAGGATGAAATCCTCATACTCGTAGTTTCCCGTATAGTAGGACGTAGCGCCCGGTGAAAGGGCGGAGCATACCTCGTCACGGACACCCGAGTTGGACGATTTCGAGTAGCTCGTAGTCGCCGCGTTTGCCACCAGAGGCAAACTGGATACGATCATCAGTATTGTCAGGATAAAGGCAAAAAGTTTAACTTTTGTCAGTTTCATTGTAAGCTCTCCTGTATTAAAGTTATTTATATAATGTCAGTATATCATATATTTTCGGCTTTGTAAACAGATTTTCGCGAAAAAACTCTATATTTTGTATTATTTTTAAAATAAAGTCGACTGTTCACAACAAGTTCAAAAAGCGGTGCTATAATATGCCATATCTTGTAAAGGAGAAGACAATATGGATAACGTAGTAAATGCAGTTATAGAGATTCCTCTCGGATCGAAAAATAAATACGAACGTGATAAAAAGAGCGGACATATAAAGCTAGACAGAGTTCTGTACGCCGCTATGATCTATCCCGCAGAGTACGGAATAATAGAGAACACACTTGCACCCGACGGTGACGAGCTTGATATTCTCGTTATCTCCTCAGAGCCGACCTTCCCCGGTTGTATCGTGCCCGCACGCGTACTCGGCTATCTCAGTATGATAGATAACGGCAAGCTCGACTATAAGCTTATCTCGGTCGTTGACTGCGATCCGAGATATTCGGATATTCACGAGCTCTCTGATCTTGCGCCCTTCGTGCTCAGAGAAATATCGAATTTCTTTGCAAACTATAAGGTGCTCCAAGGTATCGAGGTCGAGGTCGGACAGTATTATCCTCGCCGCGACGCGATCCGCATAATTGAAGAGTGCAGGGAAAAGTATAAGGAAAATCTTTAAAAAGAGGCGTTTGCCTCTTTTTGTTGCACCACGCCATGGTGGCGTGATTTTCGGGATATAAAAAAACGCCTTTCGGCGTTTTTTTATTTTAGCATTATCGTGTATTTAAGTCCGTTGTAAATTACCGCCGCGAGATCTGCATACTGCTCGTTTTTCGGGTGCAGATCGTCGGGAAAATCCCAAGCGAGCGATGCACTGTCTGTGAAAACGTCTATCACGTTGCAGTTCAGATAACCTGCAATAGCCCTGTTCCACTCTGCAATCGTGGCAAGATTCGTTTCCCACTGCGAGTTTTTCGCCTCACCGGGAGGTGTAGCTAAATATATCTGAACCTTGGAGTTGATCTTGCGGTATGCCGAAACAAGCTTTGAGGCGGCGTCGGAGTATTTTTCCTCATTGTCTGCGAGCGGAAGCTTGGAGTTAGCAGGATTTGCATCGTTGGTTCCGAGCATAATGATAACTACGTCAGGCACGAAGGTAATACTGAGGTCGTAATCTGTTACCGTGCCGCTTTCCTTTTGTGCTTCGGTCTTTACGGCGTAGTCTGTCATTTTCTTGTCGGGAGTTCCGTAATTTGCAACGTAATATTCAAATCCGAGAAGCTTTTGGAGATATATCGGATAAGCGTGCGTGTTTACGTTTACCGAGGAGCTTCCGTGAGTAATTCCGTCACCGATGCAGGCTACCTTGATAAGCTTTTTGGTTCCTTCCTTCAAGGGTTCGTTGAAATTCGAGCCTGTCATTGAAGAACAGTACTCGGAAAATGCTTTTCCTGCAAAGTAAGCGGCGTTGGGACTTCCGCCCGAGATCAGAAGCTTGCTGCCTACGAGCCCGTAGCCGTATTTTTCGTCGGCATATCCTATGCCGTAGGTGGTGTAGAACTGCTTTACCTCATCGCGCGAGGCAACCTTTCCTATGAGTATCTCGTACTCGCTAAGCTCTGCATTTGCGGACGAAACGACTTCGAGCGTTTTCCCTGTCAGTAAATATATCTCTTGTTGGAACGCTTCTGCGGCGTCCTTGTATCTGGACGACTCTACCCAACCGCTACCCTGAGTGCGATAGTGGGTGGTCGGAGTCTTTGGATCGTAAACTATTTTGTACTGCGAAATATCAACACCGTTCAGTGAAAGGTTGCTCTTTTGGAAGGTGTGATTGTATACGACACTGAGAACCTTTGAGAGCATCACAGTCGTTGCAATAGATACGTATTCCTTTATAAAAATATTTGACGCGATATCGAGGAAGGTATCCGAGGATCCGTAAATATATACGTCCTCGTCAAGCGCGAATATAGTATATCCCATAGCACCTGCCTTGACCTTTGCAGAGGTGACTCCGTCACGCTTTGCATTTCCGATTACGATCTCTTTGTCGTGAGGTGCCGCCGAATCGGTAACGATTTCAAGCGAGAGCCCCGCAGAATATTCAATTGCCTGCTTCATAGCCCTTACCGCGTTTATTTCGGTAAAGGTGGCGTTCTCGGGGCGAACGATCACGTAATCCTGTGTTATTTTAAACGTCGAGAAAGATCCGCTTCCGTGTTTGCCTGTGTTTGTGCAAGAAGAAAGAGAAAGGGAAGAAACAAGCAAAGCTACAATAAAGATCGCGGATAAGATTCTTTTCATAAATAAGCTTCTCCTTGAAAAATTATAACGAGAATATTATATCAGTCTTTTCACGCTTTGTCAATGATTTCAGAACGACGGGAATTTTCCGTGCGCTCTCTAAATTATTTCACTATCGTATCCTTGATATTCTCGTAAATTGCCTCTGCAAAACGCTTGTAGACAAGACCTTGGGGGTGTATACCGTCGTTGAATACCCACTGCTCGGCGTCGGAAATATTCCATATGTCAACAAGAGGGAGCTTGTTTGCCTCGGCAAGCTCGCGGTTGTACTGCGCCGAGAGAGTGCAGTTTTGTCTGTGTGTCTTGTTATTTATTATTGAGGGCGGAGTCATCATAAATATCTGAACGTCAGAGTTTACACTCCTGTATTTTGAGATCATCGACTTTGCGGCGTTCATATATCGGGTTTTTGCTGCATCGCTGCCCCAGTCGGGAGTATATTTGTCCTTGTTTGCATCGTTTGTACCAAACATCATAATTACAACGTCGGGCTTAAATTCATAGCTCGGTACGTAATTTGGCGATTCAGATGCAAAGCTCATCATTCTTTGTCCGCCGTGACCGTAGTTTCCGACGTAATATTTGAATCCGAGAAGCTTTTGGAGATATACGGGATAGCTGTGTACGTTGTTGTCGTTGGTGCTTCCGTCATCGAGTCTGCCGGCTCCGTCGGTAATACTGTCACCGATGCAGGCAACTCTTATGAGATCTGCCTTGCCTGTGGTAAGGGGAGAGGTGAAATCAGAGCCTTCCATTTCCTCACAAGCCTTGATGAAAGCAAGACCTGAGAAGTAGCATGCATTGGAGCTTCCGCCCGCAAGCACGAGCTTGTTTCCGACTGCTCCGTAGCCGTAATCATCTATCGTGTAGCTTGATCCTGACAAATAGAAGCGGTCGTCTTCGGTGCGTCTGGTAGTAAATCCGACGATTATCTCGTGATCACTCTTGTTGGAGTCGGTAGCGTAGGCTACGTCGAGCTTTACGTTTGTGAGAAGATAAATCTCGGTGCGAAGCGCGAGTGCCGCGTCCTTGATCCTTGCGGACTCTATCCATTTGCCGTTATGGCGTACCGGACAGTTGCCGTCTGCACCGTAGACGATCTTGAACTCGGAAATATCGACACCGTTTATTTTAAGGTCGGTCTTTTTGAACGTGTGATTGTAGGTAATGTCGAGCGAGTCGGGAAGCTTAACAGATGATTTGCCCGAGATGTGGGCGTTTATAAACTCTCTTATTGCAAGATCGAGATAGTCGCCGTCAGATCCGTAAATATACACCCTTTTTCCGGAAGCAAAAACCGTGTAGCCGATCTTGCTTGCTTTTTCCTTGGCCGTTTTAAGCTCAGGACGCTTTGAAGTGCCGATAACTATTTCAAGCTCGGAAATATCCGCCTTGTCCTCGAAATAGTCGTCGATGATTGAGATATTTAATCCTGTAAATTCCGACAGAGCAGCTTTTAAGGTGTTTGCCGCATTTTTCTCCTCGTCTTCTGCCTGCTGAGGAATTACGATTACGTAATCCTCTGTAAGAGTAAAGCAGTTATCGTCAGGTGTTTCTTCATTTTTTTCGCTCTCGCAGGAAACGAAAAGCAGGGAAGAAAGCAGCATAATAACTGCCAATATAAGTGATACGGTCTTTTTCATTTAATATTCCCCCGTTAAATCGTAAAACTTTCACTTATTATATCATAAGCTTTTCGGATTTTCAATAGCGCACAGCGATATTGCATAGTTTAGGTAAACTTTTAGTAATTTTGGTACGTTTTTTCGCCATACGGTACCTCGGAATACTTTTACGCCCGTCAAAAAACGGGAAATGTCTAATTTCTCCAATAAAGGTAGTAAAAATACGGTGAAAATTTTTTCAATATACCGAAAAAAATTTTTGAAAATCTATATACATTCGGAAAAAAATGTGCTAAAATATATATCGTAAATTTGAAATCGCATCTGCGAAGGAGAAAAAAAGAAATGAAAAAGCTTTATGAAGGCAAAACCAAAGACGTTTATGCTCTTGACAACGGAAACGTTATGCTCAAATTCAAGGACGACTGCACCGGTAAAGACGGCGTGTTCGATCCGGGCGAAAACAGTGTAGGACTTACTATTGAAGGAATAGGCAAGGCAAATCTTGAGACCTCGATCCACTATTTCGAGCTTCTCAAAGAGGCGGGCATCAAGACTCATTACGTAAGCGCAAATCTTGACGACGCTACTATGGAGGTTCTCCCCGCAGAGTGCTTCGGCAAGGCTCAGGGTGGTAACGGACTGGAAGTTATCTGCCGCCTCGTTGCAACCGGAAGCTTTATCCGCAGATATGGCGAGTACATAAAGGACGGAACCGTTCTCGAAGGCGGATACGTTGAATGTACCTTCAAGAACGACGAGAAGGGCGATCCGCTCGTAACAGGCGAAGGACTTGCCGCTCTCGGAGTAATGACTCCCGCTATGTTCGAGTCTATGAAGGAGCAGACTCTCAAAATCACGAAGATCGTTGCAGACGACCTCAAAACCATCGGTCTTGACCTTTGGGACATCAAGTTTGAGTTCGGCTACAATAACGGCGAGGTAGTTCTTATCGACGAGATCGCATCGGGTAATATGAGAGTTTATAAGGACGGAAAGATCGTAGAGCCCGTTGAGCTTACCAAGCTTATTCTTAACAGATAAAATAACAAACCTCCGAAGGGAAGAGTCCTTCGGAGGTTTTTACTTATAAACAGCAAAACAGAGGGACTTTTTAGTCCCTCTGTTTTCTTAAACCGCCTGTGCGGTACTTAATTTGTCGTTAAGTAAACAAAAAAGTGAAATTACTTGTACTTACGCTTTCTTGCTGCTTCGGACTTCTTCTTGCGCTTTACGCTGGGCTTGTCGTACTGCTCTCTCTTCTTGAGCTCGGTAAGAACACCCGAACGCTGCTGAGCTCTCTTGAATCTGCGAAGCGCGCTATCGATAGATTCATTTTCCTTAACTCTGATCTCTGCCATTAACCATCCCTCCTCTCGCCTCTGCAAGAGAAAATCTCTTAATCCTTGTAAAAGGGAAATGCTTCCTTTTTTGAAACATCTCCTGAACATTATACAACAATACTTTGCCAATGTCAATAGTTATTTAAAACAAGTTTGAGATTTTTTAACTTTTTTTGCAAAAATTATCTTACAACGATGTTTACAAGCTTGCCGGGAACACAAATTTCCTTGATAAGCGTCTTTCCTTCGATAAGCTCTGCGATACGCTCGTTCGCCTTTGCCGCGGCAAGCATATCCTCCTTGGAGGCATCTGCCGGTATAACTACCGTCGTACGGAGCTTTCCGCAGATCTGAACTGCGATCTCGATGGTCGCGTCAACAGTCTTAGCCTCGTCGTAGGTCGGCCAGGGAGATGTAGCAAGCATCTCGGAGTTTCCGAGCCATTCGTTTATCTCCTCGCAAACGTGAGGAGCGAAGGGCGAAAGGATAGATACGAAGGTGTGAAGCTCATCACGGGTGAGCTTTCCGACCTCGTAAATTCTGTTGAGAAGCGTCATCATAGCCGCGATAGCGGTGTTGAACTTCATCGCTTCGATGTCCTCGGTGACCTTCTTAATTGCCTTGTGGAAGTCGCTTTCAAGCTCTGCGGTAACGCCGTTTCCTGCGGTAATATCCGAGAGAGCGGCAACACGCTCGATAAATCTGCGGCAACCCTTAACGCTGCTTTCCGACCAGGGAGCTGCGCTTCCGTATTCGCCCATAAAGAGGACGTACGTGCGGAGAGTATCTGCACCGTAGGTGTTTACTATGTCGTTAGGATCTATTACGTTTCCGCGGCTCTTACTCATCTTGACTCCGTCGGGGCCGAGAATAAGACCTTGTGCGGTACGCTTTGCATACGGCTCCTCGTAGGGAACGAGCTTTAAGTCGTAGAGGAACTTGTACCAGAAGCGCGAATAGATCATATGACGGGTAACGTGCTCCATACCGCCGTTGTACCAGTCAACAGGCATCCAGTATTTGAGTGCTTCTTCGTTTGCAAAGGAATCACTGTTGCTCGGATCAACATAGCGCAGGAAATACCAGGACGAGCCTGCCCACTGAGGCATGGTGTCGGTTTCGCGCTTTGCATCGCCGCCGCACTTCGGACACTTGCAGTTTACGAAGGAGTCGATCTTTGCAAGAGGACTCTCGCCGCCCTCGCCGGGCTCAAAGTTTTCAACTGCGGGGAGTCTGAGAGGAAGCTGATCGTAGGGAAGAGCAACCATTCCGCAGATAGGGCAATGAACGATCGGGATCGGCTCACCCCAGTATCTCTGACGGTTGAACGCCCAGTCCTTCATCTTGTACTGTACGCCCTTTTCACCGACGCCGCGCTCTGCGAGCACCTCGGTCGCCTTTGCGATCGAGGCTTTTTTGTTTGTAAAGCCGTTGAGGAAATCCGAGTTTACCATCTCGCCGTCGCCCGTGTAAGCGCCTTCTTCGATGTTTCCGCCTTTAATTACCTCGATTATGTCTATGCCGAACTTCTTTGCGAAGTCGTAGTCACGCTCGTCGTGAGCGGGAACTGCCATAATAGCACCGGTTCCGTAGCCCATCATAACGTAATCTGCGATGTAGATCGGAATTTCCTTGCCCGAAAGGGGATTTATAGCACTAAGGCCTTCAATGCAGACACCGGTCTTGTCCTTTACGAGCTGAGTACGCTCGAACTCGGTCTTTTTACTGCACTGCTCGCGGTATGCCTTGATGGCATCCATATTGGTTATGCGGTCTGCATATTTTTCGATGTAGGGGTGCTCGGGAGCCATAACCATAAAGGTTACGCCGAACATAGTGTCGGGACGGGTAGTATAGATGCGAAGAGCATCGTCAGTTCCGCTTATATTAAAGCTTGCAAATGCACCCTCGCTTCGACCGATCCAGTTAACCTGCTGCATCTTGATATTGGGAAGATAGTCAACCTTTTCAAGACCTTGGAGTAGCTTGTCCGCGTATTCGGTAATTCTCAGATACCAAACGTCCTTCGACTTCTGGATAACGTCGCTTCCGCAGATGTCGCATTTTCCACCCTGTGAGTCCTCGTTAGAGAGAACGCATTTGCATTTCGGGCAGTAGTTTACGAGCGCCTGATCGCGGAATGCAAGTCCGTTTTCAAACATTTTGAGGAAGATCCACTGAGTCCACTTGTAGTAGTCCTCGTCGGTAGTGTCGATCACTCTCGACCAGTCGAAGGAAAATCCGACCTTTTTGAGCTGAGATGTGAACTTTTCAATGTTCTTGTCGGTAAGAGTTCTCGGGTGAGTGTTGAACTTTATAGCCGAGTTCTCGGTAGGCAGACCGAAAGCGTCAAAGCCGATAGGGAAAAGCACGTTGTAGCCTTCCTTGCGGCGCTTTCGCGAGATGACTTCAAGACCGGAATAGGCCTTAATGTGTCCGACGTGCATACCCGCACCGCTCGGATAGGGAAATTCAACGAGTCCGTAGAATTTCTTTTTCGAGTAATCGTCAGAAGCCTCAAAGACCTTGGCGTCCTCCCAACGCGACTGCCATTTTTCTTCAATGGATTTAAAATCGTATTTCATAATCTATAAAACCTTTCGCCGTAGTTGTATTTGCTTATTTGTCAGTCGATAAGAAGATCAGATATATCGACGTTTTCAGCATCAGACCAAAGCTTGTCAAGCTTGTAGAATTCCTTTGCATTTTTCGTAAAGATGTGAACCATAACGCTGTTATAGTCGAGAACTATCCAGGAAGCGTCCTCGTGACCTTCAATGTTCAGAGGTCTTTCGCCGAGTTCGCCAAGCTTAAATTCAAGCTCGCCGGCGAGAGCGCGGTTGTGTGTGGTGGAGGTTCCGTTGCATATAACGAGATATTCGGTAAGAACGGTCTTTCCCTCAACGTAGAGCATAGAGATCTCCTGCGCGCTTTTCGTATCAAGAATCTTTACAATGTTTTGTGCAAGTTCGAGAGCAGTCATATATATTCCTTTCATCATGCCAAAATAAGGCAAACTTTATTATAACACTAAAAAAATAATTATTCAATAGTTTTTAAGATAAAATCTTTGCATTTTACCGAATCGCAGTGAACTCTTCTGCCGATTTCGATAAGGTGCTCCTCTGTCTGCAAGAGAATTTTTATCATTACTTTGTCAAGAGAAGCATAAATGTCAGCGCCATGCTTTGCAAGTTCACCGTGAAAGGCATCGCGCGTGCTTTGGCAGATCTCCCATTTTCGGGTGGGCTCGATATAGTCTGCCACGAAAAGAAGCTTTGCCATAAGCGACATATCCTCGCCGCCTGTGGTATGCTGAGCTATCGCTTCACATATTTCACTGTCAACGTAGTCGGAAAATTCTCGCTCTGCCACCTTTGCACCTGCTTTCGCGTGAAGGACGGCGGGACATTCAAGATCGTGTGCGGTAAAGCCGATAGCATATTTTTCGTCAAGTGCAGTATACTGCTCGACCGATAGACCTTTTGCAATATCGTGAAGAAGCGCGGCTATTAAGATACGCTTCTTGTCTGACTCGTCAAAGCCGAAAATTTCGGCGAGAGCAAGAGATTCACGCGCCACTGAGAAAGTGTGCTCCAAGCGGTATTTGTCGGTTATACGGCGCGATATTTCGCCCGTCAAAGCATCGAGCGAGTCCGGAATACCGTGAATTTCGTTTTTAATCATTTTAAATATAGTTTGTGTTCTTTTATATAGCCGTATACGGCAGGAGTGAGATACTTCTTAGGATCGCCACCCGACGTGAAAGCATCGCGAAGCGCGGAGGAAGAGATCTCGGTGGGTGAATTTTCGAGCAGAATTATCGAGGCGCCGTATTTTTCTTCAAAATGCTTTTTCGCCTTTGTAATTTCGTCTTTTATTTCCGCGGTGATATTCTCGCGAAGCACAAGAGCTATTGTCGACAGCTCGAATATGCGCGAGGGGTTTTTCCACTCTTCAAGAGTTAAAAACATATCGGTTCCGCAGAGGAAAAACAGGCTTGTATCGGGAGCAGAGAAGTGTTCGAGCGTTTCAAAGGTGTAGCTGACGCCGCCCTTTTCAAGCTCAAAATCCGAAACCGAAACGAGATCTCCGAAGCCCTCGCTTTTTGAAAAAGCAAGCCTTGTCATATTCAGACGGTGGGCAGGATCTATCTCGTGCATCTGCTTGTGAGGCGGGATAAAGGTAGGTATCACAAGAAGCGAGTCAAGCCCTGCCTGTGCTATAAAAGCCTTTGCCGCAGAAATATGCCCGATGTGCGGAGGAGAGAAGGTTCCGCCGAAAATTCCAACGCGACGTTTACTCATATCTTTTTGAGATGTTTGAGGTCGATCTTCTTGTGTTTCTCAGACTCTCTGTAAAGCACGAAGGTACTGCCAACAACTCCTACGACCTCGGAGTTGGTAGACTCGGATATAGCCTCTGCCGCCTCGCGTGAGGTGTATTCACAGTTTTGAAGAACTCTTAGCTTGATAAGCTCTCTTGCTTCAAGCGTGTCCGAGATCTGTTTTATCATATTTTCATTTATTCCGCCCTTGCCGACCTGAAAAATAACGGGATCGGTCATGGCAAGAGAACGGAGATATGCTCTTTGTTTGCTTGTCATATGTTTTTGTCCTTTTAAAAGTTACTTAGTTGTATTTGCTAAGAAAATCCGACAACTGCGGAATAAGTGATGAGAGTGCAACTGCACGGTGACTTATAGAGTTCTTTTCCGATGAGGATAGCTCTCCGAATGTTTTTTCAAGAGGCGGATAGATGAAAAGGGGATCGTATCCAAATCCGCCATCGCCTTGCAGAGCCTCGGCGATAACGCCGTGACATTCGCCGCGTACGGTCAGAGTGTTTCCGTCGGGAGCGAGAGCGCAGAAAACGCAGACGAATTTAGCCGAGCGATCTGAAACGCCGTCAAGCTCAGAAAGTAGCTTTTCGTTGTTCTTTTCGTAGTTTGCATCTTCTCCCGAGTATCTTGCCGAATAAATTCCGGGCGCGCCACCGAGCGCGTTTACCGCAAGTCCGCTGTCATCGGCGAGTCCGATGTAACCGAGCGAGGCGGGAACTGATGCCTTGATCTTGGCGTTTTCCTCGAAGCTGTTTCCGTTTTCCTCGATCTCACCCTCGTATCCGATGTCGTCAAGCGATAGGATATCAAGATCTTTTCCGGTGATCGAGAGGTAAATTTCCTTTATCTCTTTTATCTTGTTCTTGTTTCTCGATGCGAGAACTACCTTCATTTTAAACAGTCCTTTCGGAAAAATTAGTCAAAAAGCGCGTTGACGAAATCGACAGGCTCAAAGTCCTGAAGCTCGTCGATCTTTTCGCCGACTCCAATAAATTTGACGGGTATTCCGAGCTCGTTTTTTATAGAGAACACGATGCCGCCCTTTGCGGTGCCGTCAAGCTTTGTGAGTACAAGCCCCGTGATCTCCGAGGTGTTTCTGAACTCTTTTGCCTGATTTACTGCATTTTGTCCGGTGGTCGAGTCGAGAACGAGAAGCGTTTCTCTCGAAGCGTCGGGAAGCTGTTTGTCAATAACGCGGTTTATCTTTGCAAGCTCGTTCATAAGATTTTTCTTGTTGTGCAGACGGCCTGCGGTGTCGATTATGAGTATATCGGTACCTCGCTTTACCGCCGCTGCCGCCGCATCGTAAACTACTGCCGCAGGATCAGAGCCCTCAGAGGATTTTACGATCTGAACGTCTGCGCGCTCTGCCCATATCGAGAGCTGCTCGATAGCTCCTGCACGGAAGGTGTCACCTGCCGCGAGCAGTACCGATTTTCCTTGCTCCTTGTAAAGGTGAGCGAGCTTGGCAATAGAGGTCGTCTTGCCGACTCCGTTTACTCCGATAACGAGAATGACCGAAGGCTTTGAGTCGAGCTTCATTTCGGCTTTTTCGCCGATCATTTCAAGAAGAATGGCTTTGAGCGCCTCGGTAGCCTCTTCGGACTCCTTGATCTTTTCTTCCTTTATCTTCTCGCGAAGCTTTTCCATTATAATTTCGGTAGATTCGATACCGACGTCTGCACAGATGAGCATTTCTTCGAGCTCTTCGAGCGTATCCTCGGATACGCCGCGTCTGAATATCGAAACTATGCCCGAAAAAGCAGAGCTTTTGGTCTTAAAAAGACCGTTTTTGAGTTTTTCAAAAAATCCCATTACAGTTTTACTCCGAGTTTCTTTTCAATTTCACTGAGGTTTACAGAGAGAAGCTGAGAAACGCCGCGCTCCTGCATAGTAACGCCGTACATTTCGTCTGCCGCTTCCATCGTTCCGCGTCTGTGAGTGATGATGATGAACTGCACCTTGTCCGAGAATTTCTTTGCATAGTTTGCAAATCTCGTTACGTTTACGTCGTCAAGCGCAGATTCTATCTCGTCGAGCAGACAGAAGGGCGGAGGGTTGATCATAATTATAGCAAAGTAGATAGCTACCGCGATGAAGGACTGCTCACCGCCCGAAAGCTGACGGAGATTATGTATCTTCTTTCCGGGAGGCGCTACGTTTATGTCTATACCGCTGGTAAGGAGATTGTCGGGATCAGTGAGAGTAAGCGATGCGCTTCCTCCGCCGAAAAGATCCTTAAATACCTTGCCGAAGTTTTCGTTGATCTGTGCAAAGGTTTCCGAGAACTTTCCGCACATTTCCTTTTCAAGACGCGCGATGACCTGTAAGCACTCGGTTTTCGCTTTTTGGAGATCCTCGATCTGACCGGACATAAAGTCGTATTCCTGCTTGACCTCTGCATATTCTTCAATGGCGTGAACGTTTACGTGACCGAGAGATTTCATCTTTTCGTGGAGAATGTTCTGCTCGGCAACCATCGAAGTACGGTTTTCTGACGTAGTTTCGGGAACTTCTATCGCACAAGCGTCTGCATAAGAGAGATTGTACTCGTCCCAAAGGCGGTCGGTAAGACGCTCTTTTTCCTCGCGGATACGCTCTGACGAGGCTTCGAGCTTCGTTACAGACATAAATGCGAGCTCTCTATCACGCGATTTGTCCTTTATCGCCGCACGGTTAAGAGATATCTCTTTTTCGTATTCTTCGCCGTCGGCAGAGAGCTTTGCAAGCTGCTCTTCAAGCTGCGAGAGCTTCTTTTCCGCAAGCGCGATCTCTTCTCGCGTTTCCTTCGCTTCCGCTTCAAGCTCACTGATGCGGAGATTTATCTCGCGTGAGCGGATAGCGATGTCGTCAATATCCTTTTTGAGAGATGCGATAAGAGAAGCGTTCTGCATAAGACGCGCGTCTGCATTCTCGACCTCTTTGCCTCTGACAGAAACACTGACAAGAAGCTCGTTCTTTTCGCTTACCAGAGTAGCGATAAAGAGATTTACCTCTTTTATCTTCCGAGCAAGCTCTTCAAGCTCCTTGTCGCTCTTTTCGATGAGCGATGCAAGCTCATCTATGCGGCGGCTCATTTCGAGAGCCTTTGCCGAGCGCTCGTTTCTTTCCTTTTCGATCTCGCCGAGCTTTTCGGATATTTCGTTTATCCTTGCATCGATCTCGGAAAGCGACCTTTCTCTGAGCGAAAGGGAAGCCTCACCCGCGCTTATAAGCGCGGAAAGCATGGACGCACTGTCTGAGTTTCTTTCAAGACTGTCGGCAATTTCTTCCGATTTATTTTTTAGCTCTGCAAAATCCGCGCGAAGCTTTTCGCATCTTTCGAGCGCCTTCTTTTCTTCCTCGTCAAGCTTTGCAATATCGAGGCTTCTCGTAAGAATTCCACTGTCGCGCTTTGCCGCACCGCCGGTGAACGATCCGCCTGCATTTATGAGCTGACCGTCGAGAGTAACTATTCTTACACTGTATCCGAGAGCCTTTGCGGTAACGGAAGCGTTGTCGAGCGTGTCAAAAACAACGGTTCTTCCGAGCAGATAGGATATTACCGATCTGCATCTTTCCTGACATTCTACGAGCTCATCAGCAATACCGATGTACCCCTTGCTGCCCGTGAGAGATGCAAGATTTACGTTTAGCTTCTGAGGCTTTATAGAGGTGAGAGGATAGAAGGTCGCGCGACCTGCATTCTCACGCTTCAAATATTCGATGGCAGACTTTGCCGCCGCTTCGTTTTCAACGATTATATTCTGAATGTTCGCGCCGAGAGCGGTTTCGATAGCGAGGGTGAGCTCTCTTTCAACGCTTATCTGCCTCGAAACAGGACCGATAACGCCCTTTATCTGACCTTTTGCAGATGCCTCTGCAACGGTCTTTACCGAACGCTGGTATCCGTCGAAATGCTCGTCCATTCTGCGAAGCGCATCGGCTTTTTGACGGCAGGCGGCAGCATTAGCCGACTCGGCTTCGATCTCTTTTTGTATATCCTCTGTCTGCTCCTCAAGCTCTGCAAGCGACTCGGTGAGAAGAGTGCGCTCGTTTTTAAGAGCGTCTGCCTTTTCTGAGTAGTGGGAAAGGGAAGCCTTGCCGCTTTCGATCTCGGTGCAGAGTGCTTTTCTCTCGTCCTGCGCCTTTTTCATATCCTCTTCAAGCTCGGCGGTGTGTGTAACGCTCGACGACGAGGTTGCACCGAAAGCAGAATATGCCACGCGGAGCTCAGTGTATTCGTTTTCAAGCTCAGAACGCTTTTCCTCGAGAGCTTCGAGATCGCCTTGGAGGGAGCTTACTCTTTCGCGTTCTGTGTCGAGCTCTTTTGATTTTGCCTCGAACTGGGCGGAAGCATCGGCAAATTTAGCCTCTATATCCTTCTTGTAGTCGGCAAGCTCGATAGCCTCTGCCTCTGCAATTTCAAGCTTCGCTCTTATAGACTCGGTGTTTGCCGCACTCTCAGAGAGCGCACCTGTCGCGTTCTGCTTGTTGTTTCCTGCGAGGGTAAGACTTGTTTCGAGTCTGTTCTTTTCGCGCTCTGCTTCGAGAAGCTGAGTTCTGACCTGTTCGAACTCGATGCGCTTTTCCATCTGCGACTGAGCGAGCTGCTCACTGCGCTTTTCGAGCGATTCGAGCGTGCTTTCGGCAATTTCAAGCTCGTTTCTCGAAAGTATGAGCTCTTTCTCGTTTTTCTCGGAGTTTTCGAGTATTTTTCCTATATCGTAAACCGAAATCGAAACGTCGAGAGCCTTTTTGCTTTCAAATATCTCGTGGTAAACGCGTGCCTTAGCCGACTCTCTTTCGAGGTGGGGAAGTCTGCGCGCGTGCTGAGCTACAATATCACTGATACGCGTGATGTTGTCCTCTGCCTCTGCAAGACGCTTTTCAGACTCCGCTTTCTTGATGCGGTACTTGGAAATTCCTGCCGCTTCCTCGAAAATAATGCGGCGGTCGTCGCTTTTTTGCGAGATTATCTCTGCAATTTTACCCTGACCGATTATAGAGTATCCCGTCTTACCGATACCGGTGTTCATAAACATCTCGGCGATATCTTTAAGACGGACCTGCTTGTTGTTTATGAGATATTGACTGTCGCCCGTACGGAAATAACGTCTTGTGACCGTTATTTCGTCAAACTCGGAATTTATTCTGTTCTCACCGCGGTTGTCGATAGTCATAGAAACCTCGGCAAAGCCCATAGCGGGACGGTGCTCGGTACCGCCGAAGATAACGTCCTCCATTTTGGTTCCTCTTATATTCTTCGAGGAAAGCTCACCGAGAACCCATTTCACCGCGTCCGAGATATTGGATTTTCCGCTTCCGTTGGGACCGACGATGATAGTCATACCCGGGTCGATCTTGATTTTCGTTCTTTGCGGGAATGATTTGAACCCGTGAAGTTCAAGCGAAAGAAGTCGCATTTGATTTCTCCTGTTTTTTTAATAAAAGTTTTTGAAGATTATTAAGAAACTTTTTTCAAAAAGTTTCTTAATCGGGTTTCAGGGCAGAGCCCTGAGGTAAAACCCGTAGCCCGAAAGAGATCCGTCGGTGACGAATTTCAAATCGGAGAGCGAGTATTTTTCTTTGAGTGATAGGTAGTTTGAGCGCTTTTGTCCGATGGCCTTCGATAACATATTTGGCGCTACCGAGATTCGGATGCTCTTTCCGGTAAGATCTCCGAGTGTGTCAAGACGCTCACAGAAAAGCTTTGCAAAGAAAGCAGAAAAGCATATCTCGCCGAGAGCAGGGTGAAAAGCTCCTGCGGCAATTCCGTCCTCGCAGTGCAGGGAGTCGCTTTCACAGAGTCCTACGCGGATAACCGGAATGTTTTCTTTGTGTGCAAGATAAAGAAGCTCGGCAACTCTGAGCGATGCATCTTCGCTCGAAATTGGTGTGTATTCTCCTCTTTGCATCATTTCATACAGCTCGGTCTTGTGAAATACTACCGTTGGATATATTCTTATACCGTCGGCAGACGAGTCACAGATACCGCGCAGAGTGTCGAGCTCGTCGTCAAGCGTAGAGCCGGGAAGACCGACCATCATCTGACCGATAAGATCAAAGCCCGCACGCTTTACCTCTCGCATAGCGCGAAGAGCGTCAGATGCCGTGTGACCTCGGTTAGATGCAAGAAGAACCCTGTCGGATAAGCTCTGAATACCAAGCTCTACCGTTTTTACGGGATATTTTGCAAGAATATCAAGTATTTCATTGTTTATATAGTCGGGGCGCGTGGATAGCCGTATACCCGAAACCTCACCTCTGTCGCAGTAGCCTTTTGCAAGAGAGAGCAGATCTGTCATAAGAGTACGGTCTATACCTGTAAAGCTTCCGCCGAAAAACGCGATCTCGGCGATCTCATTTTGTCTGTCAAGATGCCTTACTACGTCGTCTATATTTTTCTTCGCATCTTCGATCGAAAACTCCTCGTGGCCTGTGATCTTTCTTTGATTGCAGAACACACAGTCGTTCGGACACCCGAGATGCGGTACGAATACCGGAATATTTATGTGCTTCAAGGTTTAAGACTTCCTTAATAAACTGACTTTAAATTGATCATTCGCCGTCAAATCCGAAGAATTTGAGGGCATCTTTGGCGGCGTTCTGCTCGGCCTCGCGCTTGCTTGATCCGCTTCCTTGACCGAGGACGTTGCTGTCGTTAAGTCTTGCCTCTGCCACAAACTTTTTCTGATGCGGAGGACCGGACTCGGATATTATAACGTAAACGAGAGATTCTCCCGGCTTTTGCTGGACTATCTGTTGCAGTTTGGTCTTGTAGTCGCCCGATAAATGCTCTCGTACCGTCTTGTCGATAAGCTCTTTTGCGTAGGGAAGAAGGAAGCGTCTTACCTCTTCTATACCTGCATCGAGATATATAGCGGCAAGCAGAGCCTCATACGCGTCCGAGAGTATCGACGGACGCTCTCTGCCACTGTTTATTTCTTCGCCGTGACCGAGAAGAAGGTACTTTCCGAGCTCGATCTCGTTTGCAAAGGAAGCTAGTGCCTTTTCGCAAACGACCGCAGAGCGTATCTTGGAGAGCTCGCCCTCCTGTGCTTCTGCAAGGTTTTCAAAAAGGTATGTGCTCACTATTATTGAGAGAACGGCGTCCCCGAGGAATTCCATACGCTCGTTTGAGCCGATGTGATATCCCTTTGCCTTTTCCTCGTTTGAATATGAGGAGTGAGTCATGGCGTGCACGAGAAGCTCGCGATTTTTAAAGGTGTAGCCGATCTTCTTTTCAAGTTGTGAAAATAAATCGTAATTCATTGTAAAAATTTGCCTTTCGGATTAATATTGAAGAAAAGCTTATTTTTCTTCGCTTGTGCTCTTTTCGGGAGCACTCGGTGCCTCTGTCGGCTTTTCCTCTGCCTTAGGGGCGGCCTTTGCCGCGCTCGGCTTCGGTCTTGAAACTGCTACGCCCTCGGGGAGTTCGCAGTTTTTGGATATATCCATAATTATTCCGGTGTTGTGATAGAAAACTGCCTGCTTTACGGCGTTTTTGATAGCTCTTGCATCAGAGCTTCCGTGAGCCTTTATTACAGGACGGGAAATTCCGAGGAAGGGAGCTCCGCCGTATTCGGAAGCGTCGAAGCTACGCTTGAAATCGTCAAGCTGATGCTTTATCATAGCCGCCGAAACTATTGAAACGGGGTTGGATTTGTACATCGCTTTGAGCTTTTTCGAGAAGAAAGAGCCCATGCCCTCAATGGTTTTGAGAAGAACGTTGCCGGTAAATCCGTCTGTAACGAGTATGTCACACTTGCCGAAGGGAACCTCCTTGCCTTCTACGTTGCCTATAAAGTTGATTATATCCGACTTTGACAGGAGCTCGAAGGTTTCAATGTGCATCGGCGTACCTTTTTTAGACTCGGTACCTATGTTGAGCAGTCCGACAGACGGACGCGTGATACCGAATATCTTTTCCATATAGATCGAGCCCATAATAGCGAACTGATAAAGATGCGCTACGTCAACCTGAGCGTTTGCACCCGAGTCGATAAGAAGGACGGGCTTTTCAAGCGGGAGAATAGTAGCGATAGCCGAACGGAGAACACCCTTTATACGGTGAACGTAAAGGGTAGAACCCGCGTGAAGAGCTCCCGTGTTTCCTGCGCTTACGAACGCGTCGCCCACGCCCTCTTTGAGAAGCTTGAAGCCGACACGAAGCGAGGAATCCGCCTTTTCGCGAACACTGAGAGGAGAATCCTCCATAGATATTTCCTGCGTGCAGTGTACGATCTGTATTCCGGGATCGTCAAGACTTACGTTGACTCTCTCTGCGGCAAGCTTTATTTTATTTTCGTCGCCTACGAGGATAAGCTCGTGGTTCATTTCTTTTCTGACAAGAACCGCACCTTCGACAACTATGTCGGGAGCGAAATCTCCGCCCATTGCATCGAGAATAATTTTCATAATATAAATCTCCTTTTAAAGTAGGTTTATCCGTTCAGAGTTTCCTTAAACGTGCGCGCGGCTTCAAGAGCTCTCTCCGAAAGCGCGGTATTTCGTGCTATCTTTCCGCCCTTGACCTTTTTTTCGAGCGTCGGGATTATACCAAAGCTTACGTTCATAGGTTGGAAATCGGAAACGCCGCCGTTTTTAACGTAGTTTGCGAGCGATCCGATGGCAGTTACGGCAGGGAATATCGGAATTTCCTTTCCGAGCGCAAGGCAGGCAGCGGACATTCCGGCAACAAGTCCTGATGCACAGGATTCGAGATAACCTTCAACTCCGGTCATCTGACCTGCGAAAAAGACATTCGGTTTTGTCTTCATCTGATAAGAATTTCCGAGAATTTTCGGGGAATTCATAAAAGTATTGCGATGCATCACGCCGTAGCGCAGAAATACTGCATTTTCAAGCCCGGGAATGAGCGAAAAGACTCTGCGCTGCTCGGGGAAGGTGAGATGTGTCTGAAATCCCACGAGATTGTAGGTCGTCTTGTCAAGGTTTTCCTGACGTAGCTGTACGACTGCATAAGCGTCCTTGCCGGTATCCGGACAGGGAAGTCCGACAGGCTTTAGTGGACCGTAAAGAAGCGTTTCGCGCCCTCTTTTTGCCATTACCTCGACAGGCATACAACCTTCAAAGACTTTCAGAGCCTTCTGAGAGTCCCTGTCAAAGTCGTGAAGCTCTGCTTCCTTAGCCGAAATAAGCGCCTCGTAGAAGGTGTTATATTCCTGCTCGTTCATAGGACAGTTGATGTAGCATGCGTCACCCTTGCCGTATCTCGATGCGAAAAACGCCTTCGACATATCTATTGACGAGGCTTCGACTATCGGAGCGGCGGCATCAAAGAAATGAAGCTGATCCTCGCCGATGAGCTCTCCAATGTGCGCCGAGAGCTCATCAGATGTGAGAGGTCCGGTTGCGACGACTGTTATTTCGTTTTCGTCTATTTCGGTGATCTCCTCGGAAATTACCGTAATATTCGGGTGATTTTTTATCTTTTCGGTGATATAAGAGGAAAATATCTCTCTGTCGACCGCAAGTGCCGCGCCTGCGGGCACCTCTGCGCGGTGTGCAGACTCCATTATGAGAGAAGAGAAGATGTCAAGCTCTTCTTTCAGAAGTCCTACCGCATTGGTTATCTGCTTTGAGCGCAGAGAATTCGAGCAAACGAGCTCACAGAAATTCTCCGAGGAGTGAGCGGGAGTAAATTTTTTAGGCTTCATTTCGTAAAGCTTAACCTTTACACCCATCTCGGCGGCCTGCCACGCCGCTTCGCAGCCTGCAAGCCCTGCGCCGATTACCTTGATAGTTTTATTTTCCATTGTTTTTAGTCCTTCAGTTCTGCTTCTTTTTTGAATGAGCAACCCTCTTTCGAGCATACAAGAAGATTTTTGCCCTTCTTTCTCATAAGCATACTCGAACAGTCGGGACATTTTTCGTTCGTAGGAATATCCCAAGAGGAGAACGAGCACTTAGGATAGTTTTCACAGCTGTAAAATACCGTCTTACTCTTTGAGCGACGCGAAAGTATCTCGCCGCCGCACACAGGACATTTTACGCCTATCTCGTTCTTTATCGGAAGAGTATTCTTGCATTTGGGATAGTTCGAGCAAGCGTAGAAATTGCCGTAAGCGCCGTTTCTTATTACCATAGGACTGCCGCACTTGTCGCAGGCGATGCCTGCCTCCTTAACCTCTGCGGTCTCCTTGACTATCGGCATATTGTTTTTGTCGATACGCTTCGTGTTCTTGCATTCGGGATAGTTCGGGCAAGCGGCAAATCTGCCGAAGCGACCTGATTTTGCTATCATCTTGCTTCCGCATTTCTCGCAGATAATGTCGGTTTCCTCGGTGGGAACCTCTATATCACTGCGCTTTACAGAGCCTTCTGCCGCTTCGAGTCTGTCCTTGAAGCCCACGTAGAAGCGCGAGAGAACTCCGTCCATAGTGTCGTGACCGTCTGCGATGCTGTCGAGCGAATTCTCCATATCTGCCGTAAACTTGTAGTCGATTATCTCGGGGAAGTTTTCTATCATTATTTTGGTCGTTACCTCGCCAAGCTGCGTGGGAACGAGAGCCTTTGCATCTCTCTTGACGTATCCTCTCGAAACGATCGTAGTGATGATCTGCGCGTAGGTCGAGGGACGTCCGATGCCTTTCTCTTCAAGGAACTTGATAAGCGATCCTTCGTTAAAGCGCGACGGCGGCTCGGTAAAATGCTGCTCGGGCGCAAGAATTTCGGTAGGGAGAACCTCCTTTTCGAAAAGCTCGGGAAGGGTGGGCTCCTTTTCCTTTTCAGAGGAAAGATCGTCGTATATCGTCAGATAGCCCTTGAAATGAACGGTGGATCCGCTCGCTTTGAAGATATGCTCACCGCAGGAAATATCGGCGTTTACCGTGTCAAGCTCGGCAGACGCCATCTGGCTTGCGACGAATCGCTCCCAGATAAGTCTGTAAAGCTTGTACTGATCGTTTGAAAGATATTTCTTTATCATATCGGGAGTGATAAGGACGTTCGAGGGACGTATAGCCTCGTGCGCGTCCTGAGCAGAGCCCTTTGTCTTGTATACTCTCGGAGTCGAGGGATAGAACTTGTTTCCGTACTGCGAAAGGATAAACTCCTTAGCCGCATCTCTTGCTTCGTCTGCAATACGGAGAGAGTCGGTACGCATATAGGTAATAAGACCGGTCATACCGCCGTTTTCGCTTCCGATAGAAACACCCTCGTAAAGCTCCTGAGCAATTCGCATAATGCGCTGAGCCTGGAAGCCGAACTTTCTGTAAGCCTCCTGCTGCATCGACGAGGTAGTGAAGGGCGGAAGCGGATTTTTCTTCTTGATCGAGCGTTTGAGATCGGATATAATGAACTCCTTGCCGTAAAGCTCCGACAGAATTGCATCTGCCTGTGCTTTGTCCTTGATATCGGCTTTTTTGCTTCCTTTTCCGTAATATTTCGAGCGGAAGACCTTGCCCTCACTGTTTTTATGAGAAGCACTGATGGTCCAGTATTCTTCGGGAACGAAAGCGTTTATCTGTGCTTCGCGCTCAACTATTATGCGGGTTGCAACAGACTGTACGCGTCCTGCCGAAAGACCGCTTCGTACTACCTTCCAAAGGAAGGGGCTGAGCTTGTATCCCACGATACGGTCGAGAATACGGCGCGCCTGCTGGGAGTTT
Source organism: Eubacteriales bacterium (assembly GCA_045657105.1). Classification (GTDB taxonomy): domain Bacteria; phylum Bacillota; class Clostridia; order Oscillospirales; family CAG-272; genus SIG672. The sequence continues at coordinate 8,032 of JAZOSN010000004.1, read as the reverse complement.
ACGAGCTCCATATCTATTTCGCGGGGCTTTTTGATAGCCTCCTTGATCGCATTTTTAGTGATCTCGTTGAAGGTCACGCGGCGAGTCTGTTCAAGCGGAATGCCGAGAGTTGCCGCGAGATGCCAGGATATAGCCTCACCCTCGCGGTCGGCGTCGGTTGCAAGAAATACCTTGCTCGCGTTTTTAACTTCCTTCCGAAGCTCTTTAATAAGATCGCCTTTTCCGCGAATATTTATATAATGAGCCTCAAAGCCGCCGTCAACGTCAACGCCGAGCGTGCTTTTGGGAAGATCGCGGACGTGTCCGTATGATGCGAGCACCTTATAATTTGATCCGAGATAATTTTTTATCGTAGCCGCCTTTGAGGGCGACTCAACGATTACGAGATTTGCCATATCAGTATTGCCTTTCGTGGTTATTATTTAAGTATCACATATTTTCAGGCCTTGGTGTAAACTCCTCCGGGAGCTGCTTTTATAAAGCCCTTAATTTCAAGCATTGTAAGATTTTGAAGCACGGTGCCTACCGGAATTCCCGAGCGTGAAAGCTCGTCGGCACTGACCGTAGCGTTTTCGGGGAAGAGAGCGTATATCTTTTTCTCATTTTCACTGAGTGACGAAGTGTCGCGCTCTTTTATCGGAGCATCTTTTGCGATCTCCGCTTTTTCTTTGTAGTTTAGACGCTCTCCCGATCGGAGAGCATCACTTACCGCCTCGCCCTTGATATGCGCCTTAGGGGAGGACACTCTTCCTGTCTTACTTGCGGAAGGGGTGAATTTCGGTATAAATGCGGGAAGATTTTCAATTCGTATTCTATGCGGATAAAGATATTCGTATTCTTCGAGCAGATCGAGTGCACCGGTAACGATCTTCGCACCCTTTTTCAAAAGGCGGTTAGGACCGACACTGTTCATCTCACCGACGTTGCCCGGAATAGAGAAAATATCTCTACCTTGCTTTTCCGCACACCTTGCGGTTATCATAGCTCCGCTCTTTGCATCTGCCTCGACAACGAGCGTTCCGAGCGAAAGACCGCTTATAATACGGTTTCTCGTGGGAAAGTTCGAGCCGTAAGGCGGAGTAAACGGCTTGTATTCGGTGATAACAAGACCGCTTCGCGCGATCTCGTTCATAATATACTCGTTTTCCGCAGGATACACTCTGTCTATACCGCAGCCGAGAACGGCTACCGTGTAACCGCCTGCATCGAGTGCTCCGCGGTGACATATCGTATCAACGCCTCTCGCCATTCCGCTTACTACGACCGCACCGCCGAGTATCAGGTCGCGAGCGATGCGATATCCCTCGCGTTTGCCGTAATCGGTCATTCTTCTTGTACCGACAAGCGCAATACATACGTTGTCGTCAAAATTTATCAGTCGTCCCTTGTAGTAGAGAAGCAGAGGAGCTCTTTCGATATCGCGCAGTCTTTGCGGATAAAACTTGCTGTTGTAGGGAAGCAGTCCTACGTTGTTCTCGGTGCACCAGTCGAGGATCCTGCTTGCCTCTTCGAGAGATTTGTCCGAAAGAAGCTCGGCGTATTCACTTTTCAGATCAGAGATCTTTTCGTAATCCTCATAGGACGCTTTGTATATCGCATCTGCATCGTGATTAAAGCTTTCCATAAGAAGATCTGCATAAGGTGATGCGGGCGGAAGCTTGGTGCTTAACCAGATCCAGCTCAGAATATCGGACATAATAAACCTCCAAAGAAAGTCAAGAGTTAAGACGGCGGCGGTAATCCTCCCAGAGCAAAATTGCGGCCGCGCCCGAAACGTTAAGCGACTCCGCACCCTGCCTCATGGGAATTATGATCTCTCCGCCTGCACAGCTATCTATGACCTCACGCGGCAGACCGTGTCCTTCGTTGCCTACCACGAAGCAGACATTTTCGGGGAGAGCTGAAACTCCAAGCACTCCCGCCTTCTCGGAAAGAGAAGCCGCTATCGGAATGATACCGCTTTCCGGCAGAGAAGCGAGCGTAGATGCGATGTCCGAGCATCTGACAGTTCTCAGTCTGAAAAGGGCACCCATCGAAGCGCGGAGCGTTTTGGGATTATAAACGTCGGCACAGTCCGAGCTCATAATGAGAGTGTCGATACCGAGTGCCGCGGCGCTTCTCATAAGTGTTCCGAGATTTCCCGGATCACGCACGGAAACAGCGGCAAAGCACCGCTCAAATTTAACTCCATTATATATTGTAGCAAAATTATGCAAACTGTCAAGATGTTTTGCAACAGAAAATATGCCTTCGGGCGATTTTTCTTCTGATAATTTTGCATAAACCTCGTCTGAAACGATATATTTCTGTACGCCCGACGGCAGAGTGTCGGCAAAATGAGCATTTTTCTCGGTCAGAAATACCGCTTCAAGGGAAACACCCTTGTCGAGAGCCTCGGCAAGAAGCTTCCTTCCTTCGAAGTAAAAAAGCTTTTTTTCGTCGCGGTATTTCTTCTCACGAAGCTTTGCCGTATCTATTATAAGACGGTTGCTGCGAGATGTGATCGTGATCAAAGGTATTCTCCTTTCGAAAGAAAAATACAACAAAAACCCGCGTATGGCGGGTTTTTATTTTCTGAAATTATAATGCAGCCTTTGCTTTTTCAACGAGAGCTGCGAAAGCCTCTTTGTCGTAAACTGCGATCTCAGCGAGCATCTTTCTGTTGAGGTTGATGCCTGCCTTTTTGAGTCCGCACATAAGGCGGCTGTAATTGATTCCGCAAACCTTTGCCTGAGCAGAGATTCTGGTGATCCAGAGTGCGCGGAAATCTCTCTTCTTCTGCTTTCTTCCAATATAAGCATAGTTGCCGCTCTTCATAACAGCCTGCTTAGCCATCTTGAAGTGCTTGCTCTTTGCGCCCCAATAGCCCTTTGCGAGCTTGAGCATCTTGTTTCTTCTCTTGCGCGTCATCATAGCGCCCTTAATTCTTGCCATTTTCTATATCCTCCTTAAAGTAATGATCGTATCTCTTATTTCAGAATCATAGCTCTTACGGTAGGAGCCATAGACTTGTGAAGAGTAGTGCCGGTGCGAAGATGTCTTTTACGCTTCTGGGACTTGAGTCCGAGATTGTGGCGATGGTGGGAATGGTTGATTTTTACTTTTCCGCTCTTGGTAAGAGAAAATCTCTTAGCGGAAGCGCGATGCGATTTTACTTTGTTCATAACGTGTGTTCCTTTCAATTTTTATCCTGATTGTTGTTTTGTGACTGAGATTTTGCCGAAGGCTTTATCGGCGAAATGAGAAGAGTCATTGAGCGACCTTCCATAGCGGGGCGCTTGTCTGCACCGCCAAGATCCTCAACTGCCGCTTCAAACTGCTCGATAAGACGAAGACCGACCTCCTGATGAGCCATCTGACGTCCCTTGAATACGACGAGCACTTTGACCTTGTTGCCTGCCGTGAGAAACTTTCTTGCATTGTTTACCTTGGTATTGAAGTCGTTCTGCTCGATCTTGCAGGAAAGCTGGACCTCTTTGATCTCGACCTTCTGCTGATTTTTCTTGGCTTCCTTCTTCTTCTTTTCACGCTCAAATCTGAACTTTCCGTAGTCCATGATTCTTGCTACCGGCGGAGTGCTCTGCGGAGCGATGAGAACGAGGTCAAGCCCCTTGTCATACGCCGAGTTGAGAGCGCTTATCGCGGTAAGTATTCCGAACTGCTCGCCGTCCTCGCCGATAACTCTCAGCTGAGTGGACTCTGCGATGCCCTCGTCGAAGATCTCCTCATTTACCAAATGTTCTTTCTGACTTGTCGTCTTGATGGAAAAGCACCTCCAAGCTAAAATAAGAAAATAAAAAAGTGCGAAAGAAAACTCTCCGCACACATTTGAGGCGCACATAACGGCATAATACGCGCTATTTTCGCCTGATGTATTGACCTGCCTGACCTTGTCGGTAGGTGAGAACGGAGCGTTCTTCTTCTTTGTACCTCGCTATTGTAGCACACACTTTTCACTTTGTCAAGAGCTTTTTTTAATTTTTTTCACTTTTTTGTTGTTTTTTTCTGATCTTCTCCCGCCTCTCTGCTTTTTGAGCGGTATTTCTGAGGAGTCGTGTCATATCTGTTTTTGAAATTCCTGTTAAAGCTGCGAAGAGAGGTAAAGCCACTGCTCATCGCACATTCAAGCACCGAAAGCTCTGAGTTTTCAAGAAGGTGGCAGGCGTAGTTCAGCCTGTACTGATTAAGGTAGTCTATAAAAGAAATACCGGTAGCCTTTTTAAAATATCTCGAAAGATAGGCGTAGTCGTAGCCGATACCGCGCGAAAGCTCTCCGAGTGAGCACTGCTTGTCAAAGGATTTCTCAACGAAATCGAATATATCCGAGAGCAGATCGCCGCGTCCTGTTTCTTTGGCAGTATACTCGGCAGAAGAGTCAAACTGAGCGCAAAGAGAGTAAAGAAGCCCCTTTTTGTAAAAGCTTTTCGAGTCCTCGGGTATAGAGTCGAGCGTGCTTATAATAAACGGATCGGGTATAAACACCGCCGACTTCGGAATAAGCTTTTCGGTTTTCGCGGAGTACGCCTGTACGAGAGTCGGAGAAAAAATGCAAAGAAGATGGCGGCTCTTTTCCGAGCGAATCTGATGAAGTTGATTGGGGAAAATAAGCAGAGCCTCACCGCCGCCGAGAGTGTATTCACGGCGATCTACGGTTATCTTCATTTCTCCCGAAAGAACCGTTATGAACTCAAAGCACATATGAAGATGCGGCGGAAAGCTGAAATTTTCGCCGTATTCCTTTACGAAATAATCTCCCGAGCCGTAATGACTGAACTGATAAAACATCTTTATCTCCATAAAAACAAATTTTGTCTATTTATTATAGCGTTTTTTGCGAGAAAAGTCAATATTTATTCGGTAAAATATTTTTAAAAGGAGTGATCTTATGAATAGATATTATATCGGCGCCGATCTCGGTACGTCGGCACTCAAGCTTCTTCTCGTTGACGGGGACGGAAAGATACTTAACAAGATCTCAAAAAGCTATCCGATCAGCTTTCCGAAGCCGGGATATAGCGAGCAGTCACCGGAGGACTGGTGGGACGCTTTCGTTTGCGGTATTCACGAGCTGCTCCGAAAATACGACGCTTCATGTGTTAAGGGTATCGGAGTGGGTGGACAGATGCACGGTCTTGTCATTCTTGATAAAAACGATGAGGTCATACGTCCTGCAATACTTTGGAATGACGGAAGGACAAATAAGCAGACCGACTACCTGAATAACGTGATTGGTAAAGAAAAGCTTCTTTCCTGTACGGGCAATATTGCTTTCGCGGGATTTACCGCTCCCAAAATACTTTGGGTAAAGGAAAATGAGAGCGAAAATTTTGCTAAAATAAGCAAAATAATGCTTCCGAAGGATTATATAAACTACCGACTGACGGGAGTGCATTGCACCGATTATTCGGACGCGTCGGGAATGCTTCTTCTTGACTGCAAAAATAAATGCTATTCAAAGGAAATGCTCAGTATCTGCTCTGTGAGCGAGGATATGCTTCCAAAGCTTTATGAAAGCTACGAAACGGTAGGAACGCTTCTTCCCGAAATTGCCGAAAAGCTCGGACTTTCAAATGAGGTCAAGGTCGTTGCGGGGGCAGGAGATAACGCCGCCGCGGCAATAGGAGCGGGAACTGTCGGAGTAGGCGATTGCAATATTTCGCTCGGTACGTCGGGAACGGTGTTTATGCCCTGCGAGAATTTCTCCTCTGCGGCCGAGGGAGCAGTGCACGCCTTCTGCCATGCAAACGGAAAATATCATCTTATGAGCTGTATTCTTTCGGCAGCATCCTGCAATAAGTGGTTCTGCGAGGATATACTCGGAACGTCCGATTTTGTCGCCGAGGAGAAGAATATAACGCTTGACGATCTCGGTAATAACCACGTCTATTTTCTTCCTTATCTTATGGGCGAGCGCAGCCCGATAAACGATACCGATGCAAGAGGCGCATTTGTAGGAATGAGAATGGATACCTCCCGAAAGGATATGCTCCTTGCCGTTTTAGAGGGTGTTGCCTTTGCTATAAGAGAGAATATGGATATCGCCAAGGAGGCGGGATTTAAGCAGTCCGAATATTCGGTAACTACCGTTTGCGGAGGCGGAGCAAAATCACGTATCTGGCGTCATATACTTGCAAACGTCCTCGGCAGAGTGATAACGCCGCTTGCGGTGGAAGAGGGTCCGGGTTACGGCGGAGCAATACTTGCTATGGTCGGAAGCGGAGAATATGAAAGCGTGGAAGAATGTATAAATTCTTTCGTCGGATATAACAGCGGTACAGTTTATTCGAAAGAAATAGTCGATAGATACGAGGAAAAATATCAGAAATTCAAAAAGCTTTATCCTGCGCTTAAAAACGTATATAAAGAACTGAAATAAAGGAGAAAAAATTATGGCAAACTATTTTGAAAATATTCCTGAGATAAAATACGAGGGAGCAAAAAGTAAAAATCCGCTTTCGTTCAAGTTTTACGATGCGGACAAGGTAATTCTCGGAAAGCCTATGAAGGAGCATCTGCCCTTTGCTATGGCTTGGTGGCATAATCTCTGTGCGACGGGAACTGATATGTTCGGTCGCGATACGGCGGATAAATCGTTCGGCGCTGAAAAGGGAACTATGGCTCACGCGAAGGCAAAGGTCGATGCGGGATTTGAATTTATGCAGAAGCTCGGTATCGAGTATTTCTGCTTCCACGACGTTGACCTCGTTCCCGAAGCGGACGATATCAAGGAAACTAACGCCCGCCTTGATGAGATCACCGACTATATGCTCGTAAAAATGAAGGAAACGGGCATCAAGTGTCTGTGGGGAACTGCAAATATGTTCTCAAATCCGAGATTTATGAACGGTGCGGGAAGCACTAACTCGGCAGACGTTTACTGCTTCGCGGCGGCACAGATCAAAAAAGCACTCGAGCTCACAGTCAAGCTCGGCGGCAAGGGATACGTTTTCTGGGGCGGCAGAGAAGGATACGAAACTCTTCTCAATACCGACGTTAAATTTGAAGAGGAAAACATCGCACGCCTTATGAAAATGGCGGTAAAATACGGCAGATCCATCGGATTTACGGGCGATTTTTACATCGAGCCCAAGCCGAAGGAGCCGATGAAGCATCAGTACGATTTCGACGCGGCAACCGCTATCGGATTCGTTCGTAAGTACGGTCTTGATAAGGATTTCAAAATGAATATCGAGGCAAACCACGCGACTCTCGCAGGACACACCTTCCAACACGACCTGAGAATTTCTGCTATTAACGGAATGCTCGGATCGGTTGACGCTAACCAGGGTGACTATCTCCTTGGCTGGGACACCGACGAATTTCCTTATAATATCTACGAAACGACAATGTGTATGTACGAGATAATCAAGGCAGGCGGACTCACGGGCGGACTTAACTTTGACGCTAAAAACCGCCGTCCGAGCTATACCGCAGAGGATATGTTCCATGCATTCATTCTCGGAATGGACGCTTTCGCACTCGGACTTATCAAGGCGGCCGAGATCATCGAGGACGGACGTATAGATAACTTCGTTAAGGAGCGCTATTCGAGCTTTGAAAGCGGTATCGGTAAGAAGATAGTAAACGACGAGACCACTCTCGAGGAGCTTGCAAAATATGCCGAGGATATGGGGAAAGCAGAGCTTCCGCTCAGCGGACGTCAGGAATACCTCGAAGGCGTTATGAACGCTATTATGTTTTCGTAAATAAACAAATAAAATGTCCCACGCTTTGGTGGGACATTTTTATATATCATAACAAACCGTTCTGAAACTTTGAAACGTATATTCCGTCAAGGATCTGTCCGTCGCAGAAGTTCTTTTAACATCTTTATATCCTTTTGTGACAATCAGGGGACTTTGAAAAAAGTCCCCTGATTGTAGTATTTTATTCCTCAATAGCCGCCTTTTTCTTGTTAATAGCCGAAATTATCGCCATATCGAACTTGGGCGAGCGGTCACCGTAATTAAAGAGACCGTTCTTTTCCTGCTCAACGTCGGTGAGCTGGGTGTAGCAGAAGCCGCACATCATC
>JAZOSN010000003.1:0-5284 GCA_045657105.1 Eubacteriales bacterium | reverse complement strand
GAACGGTTTCACCAGACCGCGAACTCGGTTTTATCGGAGAATAAATTTACAGAAAGGTGAAAAACTATGCTCGCAAAGGAAAAAAAGCAGGAAATCATTCTCGCTAACGCTATGCACGAGGGCGACACCGGTTCGCCTGAGGTTCAGATCGCTATTCTCACTCAGAGAATTAACGACCTCAACGCGCATCTCGCTAACAATCAGAAGGACTTCCACAGCCGCCGCGGACTTCTCAAAATGGTTGGTAAAAGACGTAACCTTCTCAAGTATCTTCAGAATACCGACATTGAGCGTTACCGCGCAATAGTTAAGAAGCTCGGACTCAGAAAGTAAGTTCGTGCCTTCGAAAACTTCGTTTTCAAGAAAATGGGAGGCACCGCCTCCCATTTTTGAGATAAACACACAAAAACAGTAAAAAAGTCTTGACCGGATAAATTCAATAATGAATAACGTATGCTTCCGATAAACATCGGGCGTGTCCGCTATTCATTATTTCTCCGGTTGAGGCTGTAAATAAAATAAAAGAAAGGTTCAGAAAAATGTTCGACAACTACAAGATTTTTGAAACTACTCTTGCAGGCAGACCTCTTACCGTTGAAACCGGAAAGATGGCAGGTCTTGCAAACGGATCGGCTCTTATCAGATACGGAGAAACCTCGATCCTCGCAACCGCAACCGCATCGGCTAAGCCCCGTGACGGCATCGACTTCCTTCCTCTCTCGGTTGACTTCGAGGAGCGTCTTTACGCGGTAGGAAGAATTCCCGGCGGTTACCTCAGACGCGAAGGCAGACCTTCCGAAAAGGCGATACTCACCTCGCGTGTTATCGACCGCCCTGTTCGTCCTCTCTTCCCGAAGGACCTTCGTAACGACGTTGCAATAAGCCTTATGGTTCTCAGCGTTGACAACGACTGCTCGCCCGAAATTACCGCTATGATCGGTGCTTCTATCGCCCTGTCCATCTCGGATATTCCGTGGAACGGACCTATCGCAGGCGTATTTATGGGACTCGTTGACGGCGAGATCGTAGTAAACCCGACCTCCGAGCAGAGAGCAAAGAGCGATCTCGAGCTTACCGTTGCAGGTTCTGCAAACAAGGTCGTTATGATCGAGGCAGGCGCGAACGAGGTTGACGACGACACTATGTTCGAGGCTATTATGAAGGCTCACGAGGAAATCAAGGTGCTCTGCTCCTTCATCAACTCTATCGTGGCAGAGGTAGGAAAGCCTAAGTTTGACTATCCTTCCTGCGAGCTTGACCACGATATGTTCGACAAGATCTTCGATTTCTGCGAGAAGGACGTTATGGTCGCTCTCGATACCGACGATAAGACCGTTCGCGATGCAAGAATGCAGCCCATTACCGATGCTATTTTGGAGAAGTTCTCCGATGAGTATCCCGAGCTTCCCGACATTATCGGCGAGCTTGTATACAAGATCCAGAAGAAGATCGTCCGCAGATGGCTCCTTCAGGACAAGAAGCGTGTTGACGGCAGAAGAATGGACGAGATCCGTCCTCTCGCCGCTGAGGTTGACCTTCTCCCCAGAGTTCACGGCTCGGGTATGTTCACCAGAGGTCAGACTCAGGTTCTCACCATCGCAACTCTCGGTACGGTAGGCGACGCGCAGATGCTCGACACTATCGATGAGGAAGAATCCAAGCGTTATATGCATCATTACAATATGCCCGGCTTCTCCACAGGCGAAGCAAAGGCAAGCCGTAGCCCCGGACGCCGCGAGATCGGCCACGGTGCGCTCGCAGAGCGTTCGCTCATTCCCGTACTTCCTTCGGTTGAGGAATTCCCCTATGCTATGCGACTCGTTTCCGAGGTTATCTCCTCGAACGGTTCGACCTCTCAGGCTTCTGTCTGCGGATCTACCCTTGCTCTTATGGCGGCAGGCGTTCCGATCAAGGCACCGGTTGCAGGTATCTCCTGCGGACTTATCACCGCAGAGGACGGCTCTTGGGATACTATGATCGATATTCAGGGACTTGAAGACTTCTACGGCGATATGGACTTTAAGGTAGCGGGTACTCACAAGGGTATCACCTCTATCCAGATGGACCTTAAAATCGACGGTCTTACTCCCGAAATTATCAAGGCGGCATTCGAGATGACTCATAAGGGCCGCGATTATATCATCGACGAGATCATTCTCAAAGCTATCCCCGCTCCTCGCGAAGAGGTCAACAAGTACGCTCCCAAGATGATCATTATGCACATCAAGCCCGAAAAGATCCGTGAGGTTATCGGTAAGGGCGGCGAGGTCATTCAGAAGATCGTTGCCGACACCGGCGCAAAGATCGACATCGAGGACGACGGAACGGTTTATATCGCAGCAGTCAACCGCGATAGCGGACTTGCAGCACAGGCTATCATCGAGGGCATCTGCTTCGAGCCTGAGGTTGGCGCGGTTTATACCGGTAAGGTTACCAGAATTATTCCTATCGGCGCGTTCGTTGAGTTCGCTCCCGGCAAGGAAGGTATGTGCCACATCAAGGATCTTTCCAACACCTTCGTTGAAAAGGTTGAGGACGTCGTAAACGAAGGCGACGAGCTCACCGTTAAGTTTATGGGCGTTGACGAAAAGGGACGTTATAACCTTTCGGCAAAGGCTCTGCTTCCCAAGCTCGAGGGCGAGGAAAGACCTCCCAGACGCGAAGGCGGCGACCGTAGCGACAGAGGCGACCGCGGAAACAGAGGATTCAGAAGACCTTTTAAGAAGAAAGAGGACTAACCAAAGGGCTTCTTGGGAAAACTTTTTGTAAAAAGTTTTCCCAAACCCTTTCAAAAACCTTACTAAAAACGACAGAGAGCAAATCTCTGTTGTTTTTTTATATAAACCAAGCATATCGGTAGGGGCTTGCTCCTCCCAATTTTTAGTTGCCAATAATCCTCAAAACTTTACTAAAAAAGAAAAGGAAACGAGTTTTCGTTTCCTTTTTGTTTTATGTGTAATAAATACGGTTTAATAAATTATCTCATATTCTGCGCCGAAAATATATCCGAGTGAAAGTCGGGAGCCGTTATCTCTGAGCAGGCTTCCGTCGAGGATACGTGTAAACGCGTTGGCGCGCGATCCCTCAGATGCCGCCGTGATTGCCGCTATTATAAATGCAGAACGCTCGATGTCGGTCGCGTTTTTCGGGCAGGCGTAGACTATGACGTTTTTCGCGTCGTGAATGTCGGAATACTCGTCACCCTCTTCAAAAAGAGGAAGCGGAAGCAGTCCGCAGACCGCGTCCTTAGAGGTCACGTCGATAATGTCGGCGAACGTTCCGAGGTAAAAAAGTGCCTCTCCTGCAAGGAATTTGGCTTTGGCGTCCGTCTTTACAACAGATGCCGAGATGGCATCCGAAAGCTCCTTGATCTTTTTTGAGATCGCCTCTTTTTCGGCGTCGTCTGCCCCCGCGTTTTTTACGGTGGCACTTATAAGCTTTGCAATATCATCGGCACTTGCAAGCTTTTCGTCCTTTTCAAGATAGGAAGCAAGCGCGTCCCAAGTCCATTTTTTAGAGGAAAGAAGAGTGTACGGCGACTCTTTTTTCAGAGTCTTTAAAAGCTCGGTGTTGAAAAAGAGAACTCTGGTCTGCGAGGGAAGAATGCTCGCTCCGTTTGCGATGAAAAATTCGCTTTCGAGCGACAGAGCCTCGCTTTCCTTCGAGTTTTCGGCAAGCGGTCCGACAAAGGGAAGGGTTGAAAGGTCGCAGAGAAGATCCTTACCTTCAAACGCCGAGAGGTCTGCGAGCGATAGTGCGACGAGATCGGCGTAAGAGGAGTTGTGTTTATTCGCGTTTGCAATATCGTTTGCGAGAGTTGCCGCCTTGTCGGTCAGAGCGGTGAATTTGAAGCTGAATTTTTCTTCGAGATGACTGTTGCGCTCGTAAACGCAGGAGTCAAGATAAAGCTCGGTCGTGGTGAAAAGAGCACTGTTATTACTCGTCGTTGCCACCGTGAGGTAATCGAAGTTGTAGTTGTAGGTGTAGAAGCCGTCAAGCGATTTTGTCGGATCGAAGGTGTCGTTTATACCAAAATCCAGCTTTTCGGGAGCCTTAATATCGGGCAAGGCAGGATCGTCTATCTCCTTTATGTCGTCCGCTTTGGGCAGATCCGGCAGGTTTATGTCGTAAGACGAATAAAGCGAGCAGGATGAAAGCGCAAGACAGACTATAAGGATAATAGACAAAAGCGCCGCTGTTTTCGTATTTTTTTGCATTTTTGCATCTTTTCCTTTTGAAATAAGGTGTTTTTTATATTATACAGCAAAGTTTGTGTGTTGTCAATCAAAGATAAAAGTGTTTACAAAAAATATGATTTTGCTTGACTTAGTATTTACAAAATGGTATAATAAACAAAACGAAAGGTTGTGATAGTGTGATAAAGGCGTGTGATAGATGGATAGTTAAAAACCCTAAGCTCGCAAGGGTGATCTGTTGTTTTGTTTGTTTGATCTCGTGGACGCTCATACTCTTGGCGTTGAGCGCGCCCACTTGGCTTTTTGTAATTATGTATATACTTTGCATAATTGTAATTCCGTACGGAAGAGTAGTGAACGCAAGGAATAATATTTTAAACAAGGCAATTTCCGCGCTTGATAACGAGTGCGATCCGTATCCGATAAAGGAAACCTGCGAATTTATGATCGCGCACTGTGAAACGGGACTTGAGCGCGAGGTTATTAAAACCGATCTTGCGCTCTTTCATTTGGAAACGGGAAATTACAAGGAATATCTCAATATTATGACAAGTATCAATTTTGAAGCATATAGCACGCCACCGCTTACGAAGGTGATATATTATAACAATTTATCGGTTGCGTATATAGCAAACGACGATCTTGAAAGTGCCGAGATATGGTATGATAAGGCGCACAAAGCCCTTGATGGTGTAAAAATAAAAAAAGCAAGAGCAAGTGCCGAAAGAGCACTTTCGGCTACCGAGGCTGATATTGAATATTTGCGCGGAAACTATGAGAAAACCCTTGAAATATATAAAAAGACCGAAAAAGAAACTGTGAGAGGCAAGGTGCATAAGTCCTATGCCTGCGCGAAGTGTCACCTTGCGCTCGGTAATAAGGCGGCGGCAGAGATCGAGCTTAAATACGTTATCGGGGCAGGAAATAAGCTTGCCGTTGTTGATGAGGCAAAAAAACTGCTTGCGGAAAATAATATATAAACAAAAAAGGAAGCAGAATTTATCCGCTTCCTTTTCTTTTATTAAAGTTTTTGAGGTTCTTAGGAACTTTTTTCAAAAAGTTCCTAAGCAGGGTTTCCAAAGGGACAG
>JAZOSN010000002.1:0-34678 GCA_045657105.1 Eubacteriales bacterium | reverse complement strand
ACTTATTATAAAATAACACCCCGGGCCCACGCGGCTCCGGGGTTTTGACATAACAAAAGGAGGGATTTACGAACCCAACGCGTGCGTCGCGTAGCGGTTGCCGTTCGCCTCATTTGCCGCACGCTATAACAAATTGCGTGTGGCAATTTGTGGGGTTCTGCATCGCAAAGCTTTCGATAAAAACAAAAAGACAGGCGTTGCCTGTCTTTTTTGTTTTTACGGAGAAGGAGGGATTTACGAACCAAACGCGTGCGTCGCGTAGCGGTTGCCGTTCGCCTCATTTTCCGCACGCTATAACAAATTGCCAAAGGCAATTTGTGGGGTTCTGCATCGTACCGTATCGCTATAAAAAACAAAAGAACGAGCAATTGCTCGTTCTTTGTTTTTACGGAGAAGGAGGGATTTGAACCCTCGCGCCGCTATAAACGACCTACACCCTTAGCAGGGGCGCCTCTTCGGCCTCTTGAGTACTTCTCCAAGGATTCTTTCGGTCGCAACATAAATTTTACCACATATTCGGTCATTTTACAATACCTTGAATTGTTAATTTTGTGTGAACACGAAGCTTTTTTGCAGAGCGCAGTCTGCCTGTTGCTTTTTGAAATGGTTTGTGTTATAATAATTTTATATTATATAGTTCTTATAAGGAATATCCTATGGAAACTCTGAAAATATCCTTTTTCGGGCCGTTCACTCTCTCGCTCGGCGAAAAAGCCGTGCGCGAGGACGGCGAGCGCTCTCACAAGCAGTGGCGTCTTATCAAATATATGATACTTGGTCGCGACCGCGCGATCGGCAGGCGCGAGCTTATTGATGCGACCTTCGGATACGGCGCCTACTCGGGCAGTCCCGCTCTTGCGCTAAACGCGCTAAACGCGATGCTTCACCGCGCTCGTGCAACTCTTGCAGAGGTCGGACTTGATCCTCACAAGGTTATAGTTTTCGAAAAAAACGCCTATCGCTTCATTCTTCCCGAAAACAGCGAGATCGACTGCGAGCTTTTCGGAAAATATGCCGATAAGGTCTTTTCGGGCGAAAATCTCGACGTAATGAAGCCGCACGCGCTCTCTGCGCTCGAAATATACCGCGGATTTTTCCTTGACAGAAGCGCTCTCGATGAAAAAACAAGGATACTTGCAGAAAAGTATCACGATACCTACAAGAGAATATTTACCATTGCCTGCGGCGCGCTCCGCCGTGACGGCGATTTCAAAAAAATAAACGATCTCTGCGAAAGGGCTTGCGCGATAGATCCGCTCTGCGAGGATTTCTATATCGAAAGGGTACGCTCTCTGCTTGACTGTGGACAAAGCAGACGCGCGGGTGAGATATACGTTGAGGCATCAAGGCTTTTTGAAAGCCGTCCCGAGATTATACCCTCGCAGCGTTTCAGGGATCTTGCAGGAGAGCTCGGCGCAGACTCTTTTGTAAGGGTCATACTGCCCGAAAAATACTCGGCAAAGGCAGAAAGGCTCCGCGAGCTCATAAAAAACGAGCTTGACGGCGAGGACGTAAAAATTTTACTTATATGAATTTACATTTTATCCTATAAAACAGGGTAAAAAGATGCTATAATACTAAAAAATGCAAGTAATCAAAGGAGATATATGAAATGGAAGAAATAAGAAGCGTGAAGGGTGGAATTTCGGTTCAGACCTCGCACATTTTTCCGGTTATAAAAAAGTGGCTCTACTCTGAAAAGGAGATTTTCATACGCGAGCTCGTATCGAACGCTTCGGACGCGATAACGAAGCTAAAAAGACTCGCCTCGCTCGGCCAGTACGACGGCGCAGACGAGAGTTACCGTATCACCGTAAAGCTCGACAGAGAGGAAAAAACGATCACCGTTTCGGATAACGGTATCGGAATGAACGCCGACGAGATTCAGAAATATATCTGCAATATCGCTCTTTCGGGCGCACTTGAATTCATCGAAAAATACGAGCAGGGAGATGCCGCAAACGGCATTATCGGTCATTTCGGACTCGGCTTTTACTCGGCGTTTATGGTTGCCGATACGGTCGAGATAATCTCTTCTTCGATAGACTCCTCGCCGAGTGTGCACTGGGAGTGCACGCAGGACGGAGAGTATACGCTCGAAAAGGCAGAGCTGCAAAGAGGGCACGGAACAGATGTAATACTCCACCTGTCAAGCGAGGGCGAGGAGTATCTCAGCGGAGATATGATCAGAGGATTTCTGAGCAGATACTGCGCTTTTATGCCTGTCGAGATATACTATAAAGACAGTAACGACAAGGACGAGAGCTCCGGAGAAAAGCCGATAAACGATGTTTCTCCGCTCTGGCAGAAGGCTCCGAGCTCCTGTACTCAGGAGGAGTACGAGGAATTCTACTCAAAGCTTTTTTCGGATTACAGAAAGCCGCTCTTCCATATACACATAAACGCCGAATATCCGCTTAATTTCAAGGGAATTCTCTATTTTCCGCCGATAAGAAGCGAATATGACAATCTTGAAGGACAGGTCAAGCTTTATTATAATCAGGTGTTCGTTGCCGATAACATTAAAGAGGTCATTCCCGATTTTCTCCTTATGCTCAGAGGCGCGATCGACTGCCCCGATCTTCCGCTCAACGTTTCGCGCTCCTATCTGCAAAACAGTGGATACGTTTCGAAGATCTCGGCACATATCGTTAAAAAGGTTGCCGATAAGATAAACTCGCTTTATAATACCGAAAGAGAAAAGTTTGACGAGTACTGGAAGGATATACGCGTATTCGTGGAATACGGCGCTCTCAGAGATAGAAAATTCTACGACAGAGTCAAGGATTCGCTTCTTATCCGTATGACCGACGGCGGTCTTTCGTCGGTCAGCGAGCTTGTTGCGGACGCGAAGGAAAATCGCGACGGCAAGATCTACTACGCCACCGATAAAATAGCGCAGGCGCAGTATATTTCGATGTTCGAGTCGCAGTCAATAAAGGTCGCGCTCGTCGAGGGGCCGCTTGATTTCCAGTTTATCAGTATGCTTGAAGAGGAAAACGGCGTTAAATTCCTTCGTATTGATGCAGATCTTGCAGACGCGCTCAAAGGCGAGGGCGAGGACTTCTCGGACGAAACTCTCGCAGGACTTTTCAGGACTGTAAGCGGAGATGAAAATCTTAAAGTCGTGTTCGACGCTCTCAAAGACAGAAGCGTTCCCGCGATACTGAATATTCCCGAGGATCAGAGAAGAATGAGCGATCTGATGCGCTACTATATGCCGAACTCTGATTCGGACGTCAAGATGCCCTCGGATACCACGCTCGTGCTCAATACAAACAGCTCGCTCGTACGCGCGCTTTCCGCGCTTGACGACTCTGATAAAAAGACCGAAGGGGTAAAGCAGGTCTGGTCGCTTGCGCTTCTTGCACAAAGACCGCACAGTGCAAAGGAGCTTCAAGAGTTCCTCGCACAGAGCTACAACGTGCTTGAAAATTCTATTAAAAAGTGAGAAAGGCTTATGGATAAGCTTAAAGCGAGAGAAATAATACTGAAAAATCTTTCGGAGGCGTCGGATTCACTTTCGCGCAAATCACTGATATACGACGCGCAGATAAAGGAGCTCGCGTATCTGCTTGTACACGAGGCACTCGAAGAGCCGTTTGACGGCTTCGAGCAGCTTGCCAACAGACTGGGAGATATGTTTTCTTCCTTTTTCTCGGAGGAGGAAAACGACACGACCGAGGACGCGAAAAGAGCTTTCAGAGATATTGATTTCAAAATACGCTTCTGTGCTCTCGTTGCAGACGAGCTCTCGCGAAGGAACGTGAATGCGCCTGAGGTCGAGCCCTTTGACGAGGTCTTTGACGGCGAGATAAATATAGCCTGTTTTTCAAACCGCTCGTCAGACGAGGCGTATAAAATATTTGCAAAGGCTCTTCCGAGGGCGTCGCAGGTGATATGCGAGAGCATCGTGGCACTCTGCGAGGAGGTGGCGGACGGCAGATGTGAGCTCTGCCTTCTCCCGATATACAGCTCTTCCGACGGACTTATGCAGAATATATACAGACACACGCTCAGGTACGGACTTTCCCCCGTGATGAGCGTAGACCTGCCGTCAGACGGCGATATTTTCGTAAGATACCTGCTTTTTGCGGCAACTCCCTGTAAACGCGAGCATGCCTGCTCGATGACTCTGACGGTTGTTTCTCAAGATGTAGAGGAGATCGCCTTTCTGCCGAGCGCTCTTGGCGCGTACGGAGCGACGCTCGAGGATATGACCTCGCTCGGATCCTCGCTTTACGAGGGAAACCCTGCATTTCAGTTTAGTTTTTCGATCAAAGATGCCGATCTTATGAAAATACATCTCTTTTTGCAGATAAACTTCCCGAGATTTGAAATAAACGGAATATACGAAAAAATACCCACGGAGTAAAAATCTTAGTATGACTGTCAGTGAGATAAAGGAGTATTTCGATCAAAGAGGCAGAGCCTCGATCGTTTTTGAAAATATTGATTCTACCAATACCTATATGAAAAAAAGTCCGCAAAAGCCGGGCACTCTTGCTCTTGCACTCGCTCAGAGCGCAGGACACGGACAGTACGGCAGGGTGTTTGAGTCGCCCGAGTCCGGACTTTATATGAGCGTTTGTGTGAGTTTTAAGGCAGGTTTTCCGATGACTCTTGCGGCGGCAAACGCGGTCACGGACGCGCTTTTTGAGCTTTTTTCGCTCAAATGCGGCGTGAAATGGGTGAACGATATTATCGCGCGCGGCAGAAAGCTCTGCGGAATTCTTGCCGAGTCGGTCTTTTGCGGAGATAGCTCGTTTACCGTTGTTGGATTCGGTATGAATATCAAAAAAGGCAGACTTTCCGAGGAGATCTCGAAGCTTGCAGTATCGCTCGAAGAACTGACTGAAAATAAGCTTCCGTACGATACGGTAGCCCGTCTTGCTCTGAAAATAGCCGAAAATCTTGAAAAGGAGCTCGAAAGCGACAGAGAAGACGTAATTCGAAGATACAAAGAACGCTGCATCACCGAAATACCCGAAAATGCGGTGTTTATATGATTTATAACAAGGCTTCTCACATAAATTTCCGAAAGGTGCTTACTTAAAATGAAACTCGATAAGCTTTTAAGTCAAAATCAATTTTCGCTCTCATTTGAGGTGTTTCCGCCGAAGACCGATAGCGCGTTCGACAGCGTCAGACACGCTACCGAAGAGATCGCGAAGCTGCGTCCCTCGTTTATGAGTGTGACCTACGGCGCAGGCGGAGGGACGAGTAAATATACTCTCGAAATTGCAAAGAATATTAGGGAACACTACTCGGTTCCCACTCTCGCTCATCTTACCTGTGTGTCCTCGACAAAGGAAACCGTACGCGAAAAAATAGAGGCGATGAAGGCATCGGGAATAGAGAACGTGATGGCTCTTCGCGGAGATCTCACTCCCGAGCTCGAAAATAGTGACAGAAGCAAATGGGCTTACCGTCACGCCGTCGATCTTATACGCGATATAAAGGAAAGCGGAGCGGATTTCTGCATAGGCGGAGCCTGCTATCCAGAGATCCACCCCGAAAGCGCAAATCAGAAGGACGATATAAAACACCTTAAAGAGAAGGTCGATGCAGGCTGCGATTTTTTGACTACTCAGATGTTTTTCGACAACAATCTTCTCTATAATTTCCTTTATAAGATACGCGAGGCAGGAATAAGAGTGCCGATAATTCCGGGCGTTATGCCTATAACTAACGGAAATCAGGTCGAGCGTGCAATAAAGCTCTCGGGCTCGTTTATGCCGCAGAGATTCAAAAGCCTCGTTGATAAATTCGGCTCATCGCCCGAGGCTATGAAGCAGGCAGGAATTGCTTACGCTACCGATCAGATAATCGACCTGTTTGCAAACGGAATTACAAACGTTCACGTCTATTCGATGAATAAGCCTGACGTTGCCGAGAAGATACAGGCAAATCTCTCGGATATTCTCGGAAAAACGTGTTAGGCACGTCTGCGGTGCGCTCCTTTGACGCGCCCGAATATAACCTAAAAGAGATCCTTCGGTATGCACAGGCAGAGATGGCGACTCCCGAGCTTGAAGCGCTTGTCAGAGAGTGTATAGACGAGGCAAGCGGACTTTTTACCTACAAGGTCTGCTACCGCCAGTTTCCGATAAAAATAAACGACGGCGCGATCGACCTCGGCTTTGCTTCGACGACCTCGCGCGACCTTGCCAAAAATCTCGAAGGGTGCGAAAGCATCGTCCTTTTCGGAGCGACTGTTGGTCTTTCGCTTGACAGACTTATCGCAAAATATGCGAGGATTTCGCCGTCAAAGGCTCTGATCTTTCAGGCAATAGGCACAGAGCGCATCGAGAGCCTGTGCGATGCCTTCAACTCACAGATCGCAAAGGAAAAGAAAAGCGAAGGGAAGCTCTGCCGACCGCGGTTCAGTGCAGGGTACGGAGATCTCCCGATAGAGCTTCAAAGGGATATTTTCAAGGTGCTCGACTGTCAGAAAAAGATCGGACTGTCGCTGAGCGCCTCTCTGCTTATGACTCCGACCAAATCTGTCACGGCGATAATAGGAATAAAATAAGAGATTTTAAGAATTTCAGGAGAAAAACTGTGAAAATAAGGGAATTTCTGAAAAATAATA
This sequence comes from Eubacteriales bacterium, assembly GCA_045657105.1. GTDB lineage: Bacteria > Bacillota > Clostridia > Oscillospirales > CAG-272 > SIG672. The sequence goes on along the minus strand of JAZOSN010000002.1, from coordinate 28,083 downwards.
TACTTTATCTCGACGGATCTATGGGAACCCTGCTTCAAGAGAGCGGTCTTGGCGTAGGTGAGCTTCCCGAAAGATGGAACATATCTCACCCCGAGGTGATAAAAAAGATCCATCGCGATTATTTCGATGCAGGCTCGAACATCGTGAGCACCAACACGTTCGGTGCAAATCTGCTCAAATTCTCAAAGGACGAGCTTGAAAAAGTTATCAAAGCCGCATTTGAAAACGCGAAGGCGGCAAGAGAAGAGAGCCACGCGCCTCAGGAAAAGTTTATTGCGCTCGACGTCGGTCCGTCGGGCAGAATGCTCGCGCCCTACGGAGATCTTGACTTCGAGGACGCGGTCGCTCTTTTTGCCGAAACGGTAAAGCTCGGTGTAAAATACGGCGCAGATCTTATATTCATCGAAACGATGAACGATAGCTATGAAACCAAAGCCGCGCTTCTTGCGGCAAAGGAAAACTGCGATCTGCCGATCTTCGTATCAAACGCCTACGGAGAGGATAAAAAGCTTATGACCGGCGCGTGTGCCGCGGCTATGGTCACGATGCTCGAAGGAATGGGAGCGGACGCTATCGGAGTAAACTGCTCGCTCGGGCCGAATGCGCTTTCAGATGTTGTCTGCGAGTATTTGAAGTACGCCTCTGTTCCGGTAATACTTAAACCCAATGCAGGTCTGCCGAGGGTAGAGAACCAAAGGACGTTCTATGACGTTTCGCCCGACGAGTTCTCCTCGTCACTTGCCTTGCTTGTGGAAAAGGGCGTGCGGATCGTCGGCGGTTGCTGTGGAACCTCTCCCGAGTATATATCCGCGCTTGTCGGAAAAACGGCGGATATTACTCCAAAACAAATAGAAAAAAAGAATATTACGGCAGTTTCCTCGTATACTCACGCCGTAATATTCGACGACGTTCCTTTACTTATAGGAGAGAGAATAAATCCTACCGGCAAAAAACGCTTCAAGGAAGCGCTCAAAGCAAACGATATGGATTATATCTTGAAGGAAGGTCTTGCCGAGCAGGAGGCAGGCGTGCATATTCTCGATGTCAACGTCGGACTTCCCGAAATAGACGAGGCGAAAATGCTCACAAGCGCGGTGACTGAGCTTCAAGCGATAATCGATCTTCCTTTGCAGATAGACACCTCGGACGCGAAAGCTATGGAGTCTGCGCTCCGCCGCTATAACGGAAAGGCTATGATAAATTCGGTGAGCGGAAAAAGGGAAAGCATCGAGAGCGTATTTCCGCTTGCCAAAAAGTACGGCGGACTTGTGGTTGCCCTCACGCTTGATGAGAACGGAATTCCCGAAAAAGCCGAGGACAGACTGAAAATTGCCGAAAGGATACTTTCGGAAGCCGAAAAATACGGTATTGATAAAAAGGATATTATATTCGATCCGCTTGCGCTCACAATAAGCGCGGACAGCTCTGCTGCAAAGGAAACCCTGCGCGCGGTATCGCTTATAAAAAACACTCTCGGTTGTCACACGTCGCTCGGTGTTTCGAACGTTTCGTTTGGACTTCCGCAGAGAGATACTGTGAACAGTACGTTTTTTGCGCTCGCTATGCAAAACGGACTTTCTGCGGCGATAATGAATCCGTATTCACTCGATATGATGAAGTCTTACAGAGCCTATCTTGCGCTCTCCGGCAAGGATGAAAACTGCGGAGAATATATCGCGTTCGCGCAGTCGATGCCCGAGCAGATCGGAAATACCTCGGTGAAGGCTCCCGAGAGTGCAAGCAGGTCAGATTACGCCTCAGAGCTTCAAAGAGCGGTCGCCAAGGGACTTAAAGAGAGAGCGGCAGAGATCACCGCCGAGCTTGTAAAGAGCGAGGATCCGCTCTCGGTCGTTCAAAATGAGATAATCCCTGCGCTCAATACCGTGGGCGAAGGATTTGAAAAAAAGACGGTATATCTGCCTCAGCTTCTTATGAGTGCCGAGGCGGCAAAAAGCGCCTTCGAGCAGATAAAGCTCGCTCTCGGCGGAAGAAAGGCGTCGGGTAAATGCGCCTTCGTTCTCGCGACGGTAAAGGGAGATATTCACGATATAGGAAAGAATATCGTAAAGCTTCTGCTTGAAAATTACGGCTTTGACGTGTACGATCTCGGACGCGACGTTTCGCCCGAGGCTATCGTAGAAAAGACGGTAGAGCTCCACGCTCCGATAGTCGGACTGAGCGCACTTATGACGACCACCGTGCCTGCCATGGAGGAAACTATAAAGCTTCTTCGTGAAAAGGCTCCGTGGTGCAAGGTCGTAGTCGGAGGAGCGGTACTGAACGAGCAGTATGCAGAGATGATCGGCGCAGACAGATATGCGCGCGATGCTATGGAAGCGGTCAGATACGCAGAAGAAATAAGCCTGAGTTAGTCAAAAACTGCCTTATGATCTGAATTTTGCAGATCATAAGGCAGTTTTTATGCCGCAATATCGCCGATTTTGATTACCGCGATACTGATGTCGTCATCCTCGCCGTTTTCACTGACGGCGCGCGTATAGATCGCGCGTGCGGTTTCCTCGCAGGAGGATTTGCCGCAGGAGATTATAACCTCGGGCACCCAGAGCGCGTCTTCAAGACAGTGCGCCACTCCGTCGCTCATCATAACGACGATATCGTCGCTTTGCAGGGACATCTTGATATTTTCGGCGTTGATCTCGCGCGTGATGCCGAGAGGCATCGTGCTCGCGTCTATTTTGAAAAGGTTTCCGCCGCGCAGGATATAAGATGCGGCGGCTCCGCATTTCACGAAAACTCCCTCGCCCGACAGACGGTCGAATTCGAAAAGATCGACAGTGCAGTGGCACTCCTCGCCGCGCGAGCGGATAAAGTTCGAGAGCATTTTCATAGTGACGTTCTTGAAATTGCCTGCCGAGAGCATCTTTTCAATGAAAAGCGCAGATATTCCTGCACACTGCGCCGCTCTCGGACCGCTTCCCATTCCGTCGCAGATGATGGCGTAGCTCATTTTTCCGTCCGACTCAAAGGTACGGATAACGTCGCCGCTTTCGTTCTCGTCCTTCTTTTTACCTGCTATCGTAAAGGACTCGACCGAGTAGTTTTCTCTGCTTTCGAGAGTCATCGTCACGTAGTCACCCTCGAACACGAATTTGGGATCTCCGAGCGAGAGCCCTGTTCCCTCACAGAGCGCACGTCTTATCTCGGCGGCGCTTACAGCGAGCGTTCCTATATCTATTCCCGACGCTACGAGCGTCTTTTTTCTTTTGCCCCAAGCTCCCCATGCGGCGGAGCGGACTCCGAGCCTGCCGAGTATATTCGAGGCGTTTTTCGCGAGCCCGGCGTCTGTTTCAAACTCCTCGTCATTTTCTGATACCGCGTCGCGCAGCAGCTCGGACATCGCCTCGTAGTCGAGCGCAAAAAGCTCGGTCTTGTCGCGTTTTATCGCATTTTCGAGGAGCTCTGCGGCGCCCTCGTTTATATCTCCTATGATCCTGTCGGTGCTTCGGCAACGCTTTCTGAATTTATCGGGCAGATCGTCGCGGTCGAGCGTTCCGCTCTTTCTCAGTCGCTCAACGACAGAGTCTATGACTTCACTGCTTTCCTCGTAATCCTTCTGCCAACAGAGCACGTTAAGCGGACAGTGGCGGCAGTGCTTTGTTACTACCGCGTTGCACATTTCTCTGAGCTCATAGCTTCCCGGATAGCGTTGTCTGTCCGAGATTTTGAGAAAGGTCGTCGCGAGCGCGTCAAAGGATTCTGACATCGCGGCAAGACGGTCGCGTTCGGAAACCCGCCGCTTTTCCTCGGCGTATTTGCGCTCAACGCCCTCGTGCGGACCTGTGAAAAGCATAAATCCGGGCAGAACACCGCTTTTGGCGAGCGGCCAGAAGATGACCGCGGCGAAAAGCAGGTTGCCTGCAAGCGAGAGAAGCATAGAGGGACCGTCTATATAGACGAGCATAATGCAGGCGAGAACGGTAGAAAGAGATACCGAAACGCCGATGCCGACGATGCGAAGCGCCCCTGCCGCCATACCGAGCACCGCAAATGCGGGTGCTACCACAGGATCAAATGCGAGTCCGCAGATTATTCCGACGAGCGTTCCGCGCAGGAAGCCGCTTCCGTAAGAAACGTAAAATATCACGAGCGATGCGACGATCATAGCAAACGACAGACCGAAGAAGCTATGCTCGCGAAGAGAGTAGATGAGTACGAAAAGCAGTATGCAGACCGAAAAATCGCGCAGGGTTGAGCTCGCACCTCTGCCGAGCGAAGCTCTGAACGCGGCGGTGAATATCGGTACCGAAAGAGTTAAAAATAACATAACGTAAACCGATTCAAGTGAAAATCTTTCGCCGATAACTCCGCTGAGTCCGAGTAAAAATCCTGCCACGCTCGCGATAAGACACCTGAGAGTGAGATTTTCCTCGAAGCTTTTTATAGCGACGTTCGCGTCGGCGTGAGAAGAAAGAACCAGCCTTATACCGAGCGTGAGGGTGTATGCGATTATGCTCGCGGCAACTGCCTCGCCCGAAACGAGCGCACCTGCGACGGCACCTATGTAAACGAATATCGTTCCGGCGTACCCGGACGCGCAGAGAAGAGCGAGAGCGAACGGTCTTGCTCCGAAAAAGACCTCGCCGCCCGCGAAAAGAAATCCGAGTAGCGCGAAAAGCAGAGAAAAGGCGGCTCGCCTTCTCAGGCGGTAGCCCTCTGTGACGCCCCCGTTTTCGGCGGCTTGTCCGAGCACGAGAGCGTCCTGCTCCTCACCGAGCCGTCCGAGAAAATCGACGGTTGCTCGCTTTACATCAGAAAGCCTGTCCGATACCTCAAAGTAGATTTTTTTAAACAGCTTTACAGTCCGTTTGTCCCGATTATTTTGCATTTTTTCAGTTCCTTTCGATTTTTACGAGATTTATCAAAATTATTCTACAACATACTCTGCGAATAATAGGTCGAAACAGAAAGGGCGAAAAAAAGTTTTTTTGGTACGATATTCGCTTATTTCGAGAAATTCCATCGCTTTTTGCCCGAGTATGTAAAAAACGAAAGGTAAAAAAGTAAGCCTGTGCAAAAAAATTGCATAAATACTCTGCAAAAGGTAAAAATAAGAAGGACAAAACGGTGCAAACAGACGGAAGAGTTGAAGGAAGGTTAAAAAGCCCTCTTAATTCAAACGGCTCTTTCGCTTGGGAGCGTGTACGCTTTCCGAACATATATCAGGCGGTCGAGGCGTATAGGGCTCCCAAAACAAGGAAGGATTGATTTACAAAATGAACGGTCGATTCAAAATTTCAAGCAAAAAGCTGTCTGCCGTGATAGCCATAGTGCTTGCCGCGATGCTTATTATCACGGTAACGGTCTTTACGGTAGCTATTGCAAATCGCGGACATCATAAGCCGACTCCGCTTCCCGACACAGGAAACGACGTCGAGCAAAACGGCGGGCAGGGAGATACAAACTCAAACGTACAAGCTCCCGACGACGAAAAGCCGGACGAAAAACCAAACGAAAAGCCGAGTGACGATCCGAGTGACGATACCTCAGGCAACGGCGACAAAAACGATCAGGAAACGGTCGTACCTCTGCCCGACGAGCCGAAATGGTCCTCTCCCGTTGAAGGGTACGTTTTCAAGCAGCATAGCACCGAAGAGCTTGTTTACTCCCTCACTCTCGGAGATTACCGTACCCATAGCGGAATTGACATTTCGGCGTCCGCAGGAAGCGAGGTAAAGGCATGCCTTGCCGGAAAGATCGATGGCGTTTACTACGATCCTTTTATGGGATACTGTGTAACTATCGAGCATAAGGACGGCGTGGTATCGCACTATAAAAACCTTGGAGAAACTCTGCCCGAGGGTACCGTTGAGGGTAGAGAGGTAAAAAGCGGCGAGGTCATAGGATACGTCGGAGAAAGCGCGATGGTCGAGTTTTCGGACGAAGCCCATCTGCATTTCGAGCTTGAAATAAGCGGAAACGCTACCGATCCTCTCGAATATCTCGTATATTCGGATAAGCCTTCCGATATAGAACAGGAATAAAGAAAAAACGGCGTGAGAACGCCGTTTTTTACATATAAGTCAAATTATTCTATATCAAGTGAGCCTTCGGTGTATTCGGAGGTTCCTGCAAGCTTTGCGATAACGAAATGACTGTCGGGGTTGATTATTTTGGCGTCGATCTCGATCTGTTGACGTGAGTCAACTCCGCCGATCTCGCCTATCGCATTGAAACAGAGCGAGTAGCTGTCAAAATATCCGTCAAACGTGGTGTTTACCTTCACCGTCATATGATCGACAAAGGCGTGATCTCCGTCAAAGCGCTCCTTGCAGTACGCGTTAAGAATGGTGGATAGCTTTTTCTGTTCGGGCTCTTCAAGCTCCTCCGGAAAAAGCGTGACCGAGAAGGTGTATCCGTCGTCAGAATTTTCCTCTGCTTTGATGCCTTGAAGCTTGCTTTCGGGGATTTTAAGCATAAGATCGCCGAGATCAAGATACTTTTCGTCAAACTCCTCGGCGGAAAGCTCGTGCTTCATCTTCGTCGTGGCGAAGGTCTGATACATAACGCCGTCCTGATAATGGTGATACAGCACCGCACTGACGGTTGAGGTTTCGTTTGTCACCGAAATATATCTTTCGCAGTAGAAGGATATATTTCCGTCCTCGCGTATGAATTTAAAGAGCGTTTTGTTGCTTTTTTCGCGCTCCTCGCCACCCGAAAAAACGGTGGATCTGACCGATAGATCGAACTTCTGGTAGCTCATCTCGGACGTGCTTTCAAGAGCTTTTTCGTAAATTTCATACGCGCTATCGCTCTTGCAGGAGAAAAGGCAGAGGCTCAGTGAAAAGAGCAGTAAGGCGGCAAAAATTTTTTTCATAGTCACCTTAATCCCTGCTAAGGAGGTTGCCGTAGTCAACTATCTCCTTATCTCCGTATTTTTCGAGATAAGCCTTGTCCATATACGCGCCGAAGGTCTTTATCGCGCATACGCCGAGCGACTTGTAGAATTCAAAGTCGGCTTTCAGAATGTCCTCGTGATAGGGAACCTGTATAAGCGGCAGTCTGCCCCATTTTGTGTAGAATGAAACGTCCAGCCAATATTCGAGTATCTCCGCTTTTTCGGCAGGGAAGGTCTTTAAAAGCTCCTTTACCGTTTCGGCGTGTACCGCGTTTTCGCCCTCGATTACCGGAGTAAACATATCTCTGTGTATCGGAGCGTATTCCGCGAAAATGCCCTCGGGAATAGGTCTTGTGGGCGGAACTACCGCATCGTGGTATGCAAGATAGCAGAGCTCTGCCTGCTCGTCGTAGCGTCTGAGTCCTTTGAGAATGTATTCTGCCATCATAAGGTTCTGGTCGGAAGCAGAGAGCTTTTTGCACTCCTCGCAGTGACACCAAGCGTCCTCTACGTCGTCCGTCCAGAGATAATAGCGGTGTCCCTTCTGTCTGAGCTCCTTTGCGAGTCCGTAGGAGCGCTCGGCAACGATTTCAAGAGCCTCCTTCGATTGCAGACAGAGGTTGTGATCGTTTGCGCGATTTCCTGCGGTGTTTACTCTGAAATATTCGGGATGCTCGTTAAAGAGATCTCTGGGCAGAAGATAGCGCAGAGCGTGAAGCTCGTGCTCTACAAGAATACCTTCGGCTTCAACCTTTTCGATGAATTTTCTTCCGTCGGCGTTCAACCACGCGAGGTAGTCCTCCATGGTGTTCTTCGTGGTTATGAAATGAAGTCCGAGGGTGTTGTAATTTCCTCTTTTGAGAATGTCTATCCACTCGTCGCAGGCGTCGTGGAAACGGATAATTATGCTTCTTTTAAGTTCGTTCATGATGATTTTCTCCTTATTAAAGATCGTTTATAAAGACTGCATCCAGCGATGCGAAAGCTCAACCCAAGCCTCTGCCTCGGGAATTATATGATTTTCCCAGCCGCACCAGGTCGATTTGTTCGCAAGAGCAAATCCGTGAGGTCCCTTCGGGAAAACGTGTATCTCCATAGGAAGCTTGTTTTTGGCATATTCGAGAGCGAGGAGCATAGATCCTGCTATCGGTACCGCCTGATCGGTGTTCGTGTGGAACAAAAACATAGGCGGCGCGGTTTTGGGATTTACGTGATTTTCGAGCGAGTAGAGTTCAAGCTCGATATCACTCGGATCGTCTTTTTGCAGAAGATTTCGGAAGGATCCTGCATGAGATGCCCACTTTTTACCCGAAACTACGGGATATCCGAGGACAATTCCGTTCGGTCTGTTCGAGCCGAACTCTATGCCTGTGATCTCATATATCTCCGGCAGATCCCACATAAGACCGAGCGAGCCTGCGAGGTGTCCGCCTGCCGAAAAACCGACGGCGAAGATGCGGTCGGGATTTACGTTATACTCCTCGGCATGCTTTCTGATATAGCTCATACCGAGCGAAGCGTCGCAAAGCGAGCGGGGAAATTTAGCGTTTTCCTTGACAGAGTAGTTCAGAACGAAGGCGTTATATCCTCTCGTTAGGTATGCGAGAGCTACCATTTCGCCCTCGCGGTCAGAGCATACGTGAGTATATCCTCCCCCCGGTATAACAAACATAGTGTCGCGAGCGGTGCCGCCCTTTGTATCGTTCAGATAAGCGGTTATCGAGATGTCGGGAGAATCTTCTCTCAGAGAAATCTTTTTTATTATCATGATTCTTCTCCTTTTAGACGGATAGTTTTGTATATTATATCATCACCGCATCTGTAAATCAATACTTTTTGCAAAAAACAAGCCATTTTGCGATAGCAAAATGGCTTATGATCTTTTATCAGTTATCTGCACTCTCGTCGGTGCTTTCGTCCTCGTGGTCGTGCTCTTCTTCCTCTTCCTCGGAAACGGTAACCTCGATCGTTCCGTTCTTTACGCCCTCAACGTAGTTGTTAAGGAAATCGTAGTCATAACTGAGCTTTGCCTTGCCGGGCTGAATAGCGTAAAGTGCAAGAACAACAACTGCAAAAATAATGCTTACGATAACGGTGAGAGAGCTGAGCTTCTTGTCTATCGACTTGCCCTTGGTCTTACCGAAGAAGGTTTCTGCACCGCCTGCGATAGCGCCCGAAAGACGAGCATTCTTGCTGCTCTGGAAAAGAACTGCAACTATAAGAAAAATCGAAACGAGAATTAGTAAAACTCCAATAAGTATTTCCATTTTATTTCCTCCGTAATTTGCCGCGAGCGGCAACGTATTTGATGCTTTGTAATAAGACCGCTTGTCTTGAACAAGCGGTCTTGGTAAGTGGGCCATCAGGGATTCGAACCCCGGACCAACCGGTTATGAGCCGGTAGCTCTGACCAACTGAGCTAATGGCCCCTATAACAAGGGAGAATTTCCGCGTGCTCCATAGTATAACATAATTTGAAGCGTTTGTCAAGATGAAAAAATGCAAAAATACAATTTTTTTATTAAAAATATGTAAAAACGCTGTCTTTCTGCCGCGCAAGGTCTGATTTTATCCGTCAGTGCCTCGCGCGGACTTATCATATACGGTTTTTATCCGAAAAGACGGCGGAAGTTGTTGTAAAGAACGTCCTCGCGCTCGCTCTCGGAAAGACCGAGCTTCATAAATCTTTCAAGCTCCTTTTCGGCGTCCCACATCGGGAAATCAGTGCCGAACATAAACTTGTCCGTTCCGAAACGCTCGATTATCGCGTTTGCCTTTTCGATCGGCAGAAAATCAAGCGAGCTTGACGTGTCGAAATATATGTTTGCACTTCTGTCAATGCAGTCGAGCTCGTGCCAACGCTGATAGCCGCCGAAATGCGAGGCGATCACCGTGAGCTCGGGGATCTGCTGCATAACGTTTGCTATTCTGTGCGGTGCCGAATGGTCGTATCTGTTATCTCCTGCGTGGAAGAGTATCGGCATACCGCGCTTTGCGATCTCGCGGTACATCGGGAGTGCCTTCGGATCGTCTATGTCGAATTTCTGAAAATCGTGATGGAACTTTACTCCCACGAGTCCGAGCTCCTTTGCGCGGTCAAGCTCCTCTGTAATTCCCTCAAATTCGGGGTGCATAGCGCAAAATCCCACGAGTATAAGACCGCCCTCGTCCTTTGCCTTGCGGCACTCTGACGATATAAAATCGTTTATCGTCACGACCTGCGATGCGGTGACTGCCGCCGAGCAGACAAGACATCTCTCGGCTCCGATCTTTTTCTCGTTTTCGCGGAGAATGTCAACGTCGGCAGGGAATGCCATATCAAGTCCGTAAAAATCTCCGATGGATTTCGAAGCCCTTACGGCTATTTTTTTCGGAAAGATGTGTGTGTGCGCGTCTGCGATCTTCATTTGCACGGGTAGTCCTTTCAAAGTAAAAGATAAAGTAATAATAGCACAAAAAAAGTAATTTGTAAATAGGAAAAAACAATCGGCAGAAACTAATCTGCCGATCATTTTCATATTCAGTTGTTTGCTTCGATATAGTCGCACAGCTCTCCGACTGTACGAAGGTTGGGGAACTCCTCTTCGGGAACAGCAATTCCGAACTGTTCTTCAACTATCATGAGGATTTCAACAATGTCGAGAGAGTCTGCACCGAGATCTTCCATCACGTCAGCGGATCTTTCGATTTTTTCGACGTCTACGCGCAACTGCTTTGCAAGTATCTGCGTAAGCTCTTCGAAAATATTCATAAAATATGTATCCTTCCGATTGATTTTGCCCGACACTGAGTACGTGCGGACGTTATTAAATTTCGGACAGTGCGCTGCCGCACACTTGCCTCACTCATTATATATGATTTTTTCGAGAATTTCAATAGTAAATCCATATAAAAGGCATAATGTTAACAAATAGTTCACAGAAAAAGGCAGTAAAAAGGATATTTATGGAAAAATATGTATAAAATTGTCAATTTTATCGTTTTTCGCTGTCTGCGCCCCTCCGAAAAATCATTAAACAGAGAATTGCGAATTGTATAGTGAAGAATACACTCCGCCGAGGGCAAGGAGCTCGTCGTGATTTCCTTTTTCTATTACTTTGCCCTTGTCCATAACGATTATCGTGTCCGCGTTTCGGACGGTCGAAAGTCGGTGAGCGACGATTATGCAGGTGCGGTCGCGCATCGCGGCGTCCATGGCAGTATGGAGAAGAGCCTCTGTCCGCGAGTCAACGTTCGAGGTCGCCTCGTCGAGAATAAGGAAGGGAGTATCGAGCAGAATGGCGCGCGCTATCGTGATGAGCTGCTTCTGACCCTTCGAAACGTTCGCTCCGTTTTCGTCTATGACGGTGCTATATCCGTCGGGCAGACTTTCTATGAAATCGTGCACCTTTGCGGTCTTTGCCGCTTCGACTATCTCTTCAAACGTAGCGTCGTCGCGTCCGTAGGCAATGTTTTCGGCTATACTGCCGCCAAAGAGCCAGGTATCTTGAAGCACCATCGCAAAAGAGCGGCGGACGCTTGATATTGGTGCGTTTTTCGTATTCACGCCGTCAAGGAGTATTTCGCCCCTGTCCGGATCGTAAAAGCGCATAAGGAGATTTATTATCGAGGTCTTGCCGCAACCGGTAGCGCCGACGAGAGCGACGGTCTTGTGACGTCCTGCGACTATCGAGATGTCGTGAAGAACGGTTCTTTCCTCAACGTAGGCAAAGGAAACGTTCTTTATTTCGGCGTTGCCATTTTCGCAAATGCCGCTCTCCGAGAGCTTTTCGGTCGCCTCGGCGTCTGTCGGCTCGCACTTTTCGTCGAGCAGTCTGAATATTCTCGCTCCTGCCGAAAGAGCCGACTGTATGTCGCTTACGATGTTCGCGGTTTCGTTTATCGGTCCGGAAAATCTGCGCGCATACTGTATAAAGGAAGAAAGCGCACCGATTGTGAACATAGCGCCCGAAGCCGAGCTCTTGGTCGTTATAAAGAGCAGAACGCCGAACATTCCGATAAGAGAAAGCGTGATGTTGTTTATAAAGTTTACAGACGGTCCGAGGATACACGCCTGATAATCTGCATTTCGCTCGGCCTTTACCGCTTCGTCGTTATGCTTGTCAAAGCGCGCTATCATAACCTTTTCCTTGGAGTAGGCGCGGATCGTTTTCTGACCGGAAAGCATCTCCTCGGCGTATCCGTTAAGCTCTCCGTATTTCTTCGAACGGTAGGAAAATAGCGGACGTACCTTTTTGACTCTGTAACGCGAGAAAAAGATGAGCGCAGGAATAGTTATAACGAATATAAGCATAAGCGCAGGCGCTATTCTGAACATCTGATATGCACATACGACTACGGTTATTATTCCCGAAATTATATGTATAAGATCGTTTGAAAGGGAAGCGTTGACCGTGTCTATGTCGTAGGTCAGACGGCTGACGAGATCTCCCGACTGATTTTTGTCGAAATATCCGACGGGAAGGTCGCAAAGATGCTCGAAAACGTCCTTTCTCATACGGTACGTAACGCTCTTACTGAGCGAGATCATAATCGTAGAAAGCAGATATGAAAGTCCTGCCGAGATCGCGTAGAAGAGCACCATAAGCCCTGCATAGAAGAGCACCGAGCGAAGATCCACGTTGCCGTTTTCTCCGATGGCGTCAATGGCTTTTCCCGACAGCTCGGGGCCCATAAGAGAGAGAAAATTCGAAACTATCATAATGACCGCGGCAAGAAAGAGCGTCTTTTTGTGGGTCATAAGATATTTCATTATGCGTAAAAGTACCGATTTTTTCGACATTTTTACACCGTCGTCCTTCGACTGAGCGTCCTGACGGAAGGGCGGTCTGTGTCCTCTATCCAAGGTAAACACCTCCCATCTGCGACTTTGCCGTTTCTCTGTAATACTCGCAGGAGAGAAGTAGCTCCTCATGATTTCCGCAACCGATCATTTCGCCCTTGTCGAGGACGATGATGAGATCGGCGTGCATTATCGAGCTGACTCTCTGAGAAACGATGAGAGTTGTCGTGTCCTTGAAATTTTCCTTTATTGCACGGCGGAGTGCGGCGTCGGTCTTGTAGTCGAGCGCAGAAGAGGCGTCGTCAAGCACGAGTATTTCGGGATCTCCCGCAAGTGCGCGCGCGACAGTGAGGCGTTGCTTCTGACCTCCGCTGAGGTTTGCGCCCTTAATATCGAGCATATAATCGGCTTTTTCGGGATATTCGTTTACGAAATTTGCCGCCTGAGCGAGCTCGAATGCTTTTGCGAGCTTTTCGTCCGAAATATCGCGCCCGAAAACGACGTTTTCCTTTATCGTGTCGTTCATTATAAAGTCGTTCTGGAAGACGCTTCCGAAGCGCGAGCGGAGCTCCTCGGTAGGGATCTCCTTTACGTTTCTTCCGTCTATTTTTATCTCACCCTCGTCTGCATCGTAAACGCGCATAAGCAGTGAGATGAGAGTGCTCTTTCCGCTTCCCGTAGTACCGAGAATTCCGAGAGTTTGTCCTCTTGCAAGCGAAAATGATATGTTGTTAAGAGTTTTGTGGCTTTTGTATGCAAAGGATACGCTTGAAAATTCGATGTGAGGAGCCTTTTTATCTCCTTTTTTCTCCTCGCCGTCGGAATAATCCTCAACCCAAAGGCTCGGCTCGGAAAAGAGGACCGCGTTTATTCGTTTCATTCCTGCGGCACCGCTCGAATAGCTTACGAAGATACGCGATACCATTATCATCGCGTTTGATATGATGGTAAAGTAACTGATGAACGCGATTATGTTGCCGACCGAGCTGTGTCCGCCGCGTATCATAAGCGCGCCTACCACGATGACTGCCGAGAGTCCGACGTTGAGGAAAAGACTGATAAGCGGATTCGTTGCCGCGACTGCGATATTTGCCTTCTTTTCGCGACGTATCGCCTCTTTGTTGACCTTGTCGAAGCGCTTTTTCTCGTGCTGTGTTCGGCAGAGAGCTTTTATTATGCGGACACCGGACGTGTTTTCGCGCACGACCTTTATAAGCTTGTCGGTCGCTTTGTGCTGCTCGTCGTAGAGCGGAATACTCTTTTTCGTTATTGTTATAGTAAAAAACGCGATAAAAGGAAGCGTGCAGATAAGGGTAAGGGTGAGTAGCGGATCCTGAATAGACGTGACTATAAGACCGCCGATAAAGAGAATTATCGCGCGGATAGTCATACGCTGCATCGTGTTTACCATTCTTTGTACGTTGTAGGTGTCGGTCGTTATTCTCGATTCAAGCGAGGATATTGAAAACTCGTCGATCTGAGATGCATCGAGATAGGATATTTTTTCAAAAAGATCGTGCCTGATCGCTCGGATACAGTACGCCGAAACGAGCGACGCCGAGCGGTTTGCAATTACGTTGAAAAGCAGGGCGCAGAACGCGCAGGCAATCATAAGAACGCCGAAAAAGACGACGGAGCCGAGATCCTCGGTGGGAATTACGTCGTCTATAATTATTGCAAGAAGCCACGGAATGAAAAGATCCATAACCGTACCGATGACCTTGATCGTAAGCGTACCGGCTATCCGCTTTTTGTACGGACTTAAATAATGAAGCAGATTTTTCATTTTTTCTTAGGGAAACTTTTTACAAAAAGTTTCCCCAAACCCTTTTCGAAAACTTTGCTGAAAATGATTTTTTGTGTAATAGAGTCGTTTTGTTTTTAATATATCGGACTGTTTATCCGATTATTCTTTGCCTTGCTTATCCTGCGAGCCTTTTGCTTGCTTTTGTTCTTCTAAGATCTTGAATATTTCTTCGACTGCAAGCTTGACCTTGCCAACCACCTCTTTTTGTTCGGTAGGGAAGGCGAAATAGAGGACCTGATTGTTGCCCATACCGATAACGTCATCTATTTCATACCAATAGGGGGTTGCCTCGCAGGTATACATTGACTTTGAGCTTTGGCGGTAGTCAATTTTGCCATCGCACCCGGTGAGGTGAAAGCCGTCTTCCATATTGTGCGAAAGTCTTCCGGATCCGACCTTGTAGAGTGCCTTTGTGTCAACGATCATCATAATATCGCAAGGAACGTCAAAGCCGTAACTGCCGTCAAGAATTTCGCGGCGAACACACTCGCGCTCCCATTTATACCAGTCGGGAACGTGGTCAAAGTAAGTTTCTCCTTCGATGGCTTTGAGATAACCGAGCTCGGTGAGCTCCCACGTTTTACCGCAAGCGCCGCAAGAGAGATGTATGCCACTGCTCTCCATCTTTCCTTCCTTTTGGCAGTGAGGACATTTGTACAGAATTCTGTGAAGGCCGGCGGCTCTGAAAGGCTCGTCGATAATTATGTTGTTTTCTTTTTGCCAACGGAAATCGTCAAATGAAAATTCGCGTTCGATGACTTCACTGATCTCTTCAACGCTCATTTGCTTTATTTCTTCCGGAGAGAGAAGATAACGAAGCTCCGCGTGGATCGGAACGTCACGGTTTTGAACGTAACCGTAAGCGGGGACGTGAAGATAAACGCCGTTTGTTTTAAGCAGGCAGAGAGGAGCTTCTAACGTTTTAATGAATTTAGCGAGTGTTGAGGGGAGAGTGACGCGGGTTCCGTCTAAGGTATAAACCGCCTCGGGATACATAAGCACGGAACTCTTGTTTTTGTCAAGACAGTATTTTATATCACGGATAAGACGGAAATCAGATATATATTTTCTCGTCGAAAAGCAACCGATCGCCCTCATTATCCATTCAAGGCCCATAAAAGTTTCAAATGCGGCGACCGTATTGAACTTTCTGGGATAAAGCATAGAATACGCTATTTCGAAATCGGTAAATCCCGAGTGATTCATAAGAATAAGCGCAGGCTCGTCCTTGCCCAGCCTTTCCATACCTATTTCGCTATGTGTGAAATGGGAAGAAATGAGCGCGGGTTGTGAGATGATCTTGGTGAGCGTTTGCCAAAAAATATTAGTTTTCTTCGGTTTTTGATGCTTTGGCGGTTTTATAGCCATTACTTCATCATAGCTTTTAGTGCGAATTTTAATTTTCATCGTTTTTTACCTTTCCGGATATAAAAATCGAAACTGCCAAAAACAGTGTACCATTTTTTTCGCGCTTTTGCAATATATTTTTAATAAAAACGATTAAAAATGCTATTTTTCTCCCTGTAAAAATCTCGGCGAGGCTTTTGAAACAGAAAAAGACACCCGTTAAGAGTGTCTTTATTATTCCGTTTTTCCTTAGTCAGTTACGTAAGGAAGAATAGCGATTACACGTGCACGCTTGATTGCGATAGCAAGCTCGCGCTGATGCATAGCGCAGGTTCCGGTAACTCTTCTGGGGAGGATCTTGCCTCTGTCAGAAGTGAACTTACGGAGCTTTGCAGCGTCCTTGTAATCTATAAAGCTTGCGGTCTTGTCAGCGCAGAACTGGCAAACCTTTTTTCTCTTGCGATTTACGTTCGGGCGAGCGGGCTTTGCAGCGGGAGCTGCCTGAACTTCCTTTTCGTTATCCATTTATGAAACCTCCTTGTAATATTGTGTGTCAGAACGGGAGATCGTCGTCGTTCGGGATATCCTCGAATCTCGGAGCGTCAACGTCCTGAGAGGAAAACGACGGAGCACCGTAGCTTTCCGGTGTGTACTGAGAAGCACCCGTTCTTACCTGTCCGCCTGCGGGCGATTCACCCTTCGAATCAACGAAGTTGATCTCGTCTGCAACGACGTCGGTGGCATAGCGCTTCTGATTGTTTTGATCCGTCCAGGATCTTGTCTGGATGGATCCGATTACGCAAATCGAGCTTCCTTTGCGGAAGAAACGGCAAACAAACTCTGCCTGGTTTCTCCAAGCTACGACGTTTATAAAGTCAGCCTGCTGTGCGCCTTCTGCGGAAGTGCGGCGATTTACCGCTACCGAGAAAGAGCATACCGGAATGCCCGACGAGGTCTGTCTGATCTCGGGGTCGGCTGTAAGACGTCCGCCTATAATTACCTTGTTGAGATTGAAATTAGCCATTTTTCTACCATCCTTTCAAAATAAACGGTACTGTTCTTATTCGGGTTTTCTTACTACGATAGAACGCATAACGCCGTCAGTAATTCTGAAAATTCTTTCGAGCTCAGCAACGAACTTGGGCGTAGCACTGAAATCCATCTGAACGTAGTATCCTTCGCTCATATCGTCGATAAGATAAGCGAGCTTTCTCTTTCCAATTTCTTTAACCTCGGGTGCCTCTGTATCAGACGCGATGAGATCGGAGAACTTGGTAACGAGAGCAGCCGTTGCTTCCTCGGTAAGAGTAGCGTTAAGGACGAATACGGTTTCATACTTGTTAACTGCTTTTTCCATTATTTACACCTCCCTATGGACATAAGACCGCAGATCTCTTGAATTTTTTATTTTACCTGCGGTAAGGAGAAGCACCGAGCGTCCGCTTCCGGTATTTTCGGGCGCATCTGCGGTACTTCGAGAGAGTATTTTAACATACTTTCTTCTTTTTGTCAATAGTAAATCGTCGATTTTTTATATTTTATTTGCTCATTTCAAGCTTTTTTCTGCTGTTTTGAAGTTTTTCGAGTATTGCTTGGGAGTAGTACCGACGGTAGACTTGAAAAGCTTTATAAAATATGAGTCGGTTTCGAAGCCGCATCTCTCGCAGGCGTCCTTTACAGATACCCCGACGCGAAGCATAGCGCAGGCGTTCGAGATCCTAAGACTGTTCAGATACGTGATATACGTGTTTCCGGTGCTCTTTTTGAACATTTCACAGAAATAATTTCTGGTATATCCGAATTTTTTTGATACCGATTCGAGCGAGATTTTTTCGCCGTAATTTTTTTCTGTCCACTCGATTATCTCGTTTATCGAGCCGTCTGACGTACGTTGAGGATCCGAGCTTTTTTTAATGGAATTTTCGCAGAGCAGCTTCGTTATTGCGCTTATCCCGAGAAGCGCCTCGGCGACGTCGCCGCTATCAAGCCTCGCTGCACTGTCGAAAAAAGCGTCGTAGTCGTCTTGAAGAACCATAGGATCTGACGGGGTAAGCCCGTACTGAGCAAATATATTCGGAACGTTTATAAATTCTTTAAGCATTTCGAGATGAAGCTTGATGACGAGCAGAGATCCCTCGCTTTTCTGATATTCGAACGAATGAACGGTCTGCGGAGCTATGTAAAAAACCTTTTTGCCGCTCATATCAAATCGTTCTCCGCCGATGTACGCGCTCCCGACGATGGAGTCGCAAACCAGTATCTCAACCGTTTCGGCGTAATGAGGGGTTGATATGACCGCGCTGTCGTACTTCTGCCGTACGACCGTCCACGGTCTTGATTTTTTGAATTCCTTGTGCTCCACAAAAGCGGTAAAGAGATTTTTCATAGCCATTCTCCCAAAAAAATATCTGTATTTCGTATTTTAGCACATAAATCGTAACATTGCAATACTTTTCCCGAAAATTGTGCCTTTTAATGCAGAGCTTCACGAGATATAATTGTATTATCAAATACTCTGCAACGCAGAGAAAAGGAGGAAAAATCAAATGGAAAAACTCAAAGTAGGAATAATAGGCTGCGGAGGAATTGCAAACGGCAAGCATATGCCCTCGATCAAAAAGGTTGCAAACCTTGAAATGGTGGCGTTCTGTGACATCATAGAGGAGAGAGCCGTCAAGGCGGCAAAGGATTTCGGAGCTCCCGGCGCAAAGGTCTATACCGATTACAGAGAGCTTTTGAAGGACGAGAGCATAAACAGTGTCAGAGTCCTTACGCCTAACCGTCTGCACGCGCAGATAAGCATAGACGCGATGCGCGCGGGTAAGCACGTGCTCTGCGAAAAGCCTATGGCGGCAAACTATGCAGATGCAAAGCGTATGCTCGAAGTACAGAAGGAAACCGGAATGGTTCTCACCGTCGGTTATCAGCACAAGTTCGATCCCGACGTAATGTATGCAAAGGCCGAGGCGGAGAAGAATGCCTTTGGCGACATATATTTTGCAAAAGGAAACGTTATACGCCGCCGCGGAGTACCGACGTGGGGAGTATTTACGAGCAAGGCGGAGCAGGGCGGCGGATCGCTTATAGATATAGGAACGCACGTTCTCGATATAGTTCTTTACCTTATGGATAACTATAAGCCGAAATACGTCGTCGGAACGACCTATGACAAGCTTAAAGGTCAAAGGGAGAGCGCAAATCCGTTCGGACCTTGGGACGCTGATAATTACGACGTAGAGGAAGCGGCGTTCGGGTACGTCGTTATGGAAAACGGCGCGACGATAATTCTTGAAACGAGCTGGGCACTCAACACCACCGACGTCTGCGGAGTAAGATATATGGTCTGCGGAAGCGAGGCGGGAGCCGATAACTACGGTGGAAAATTCAAGATCAACGGAGTAAACAACAACAGACAGTATATCCACACGCCCGATCTTGCACCCGGCGGAGTTGCATTCTACGATTCGAAGGAATCCTCCCCGACCGTGCTCGAGCAGATCGCGTTCACCAACGCCATTCTCGGCAAGGGAGAGCTTGTAACAAAGCCCGAGGCTGCGGCGGTCGTAACACAGATACTCGAAGGTATATATATTTCTGCCGAAAGCGGAAAGCCTTACTATTTCGAGGACTGAAAGGAGTATAAAAATGTTCAGAGTTGCACTTTTAAGCAGATGGCACGTTCATTCTCATAAAAACGACCAAAGGTACGTAAGAGAGCTCCTTGAAGATAAGAACTGCAAGGTCACCTGCGTTTGGGACAGAGATCCCGTACAGGCAAAGGAGTGGGGAGAAGAATACGGGGTTCCGTATTATACCGACCTTGAAGCAGTTCTGTCGCGCGATGACGTTGACGGAGTGCTCGTTACCTCTATGGCAAGCGAGCATAAAGAGATATTTATTGCGGCGGCAGACCATAAAAAGCATATTTTTACCGAAAAAGTCCTTTCTTTTTCGCTCGAAGATGCGCTCGCTATCAAGGAGGCGATTGAGAGAAGCGGAGTGAAATTCTGTATATCCTTCAACCGCCTTGCCATAAAGCAGCTCGCATACGCGAAAAAGCTCGTTGACGAAAAGATCTTGGGTGAGCCGGTCTATTTCCGTTGTATGTGCGGACATAATCAGGGAGTAAAGGATACTCTCCCCGAGTATTGGTACGATCCCGAGATCTGCGGCGGAGGTGCCATGATCGACCTCGGCTTCAATTCGGCTTATCTTGCGAGATACATAATGGGTGAGATCGAGTCGGTAAGCTCCTCTTTTTCAAGTGATATTATGAATAAAAGAGTTGAGGACAACGCGTCCTGCAACGTAAAATTCAAAAACGGAGTTATGGGACTTATAGAGGCGACCTTCGATTCGCCGCTCAACGCCGTTTTCGAGCTTACCGTCTGCGGAACGAAGGGCTCGTATCACGCTCGTTTTGGCGGGGATACTCTTGCAGAGCTGAATGTCGAGGGACAGGGAAGGAAAAAGCTCTCTCCCGAGGAAATTCCCGAGTCACTCTCTTCGCCCGTAAAGACCTGGATAAACGCCTGCGTGTACGACGGCTCTGACAAGGACTACGGCATCGACGCGGCGATAGATCTCGTGAAATTTATGATCGCGGCGTATGAGTCGCACAGACAGGACTCAAAGAGAGTCAAAATATAAGAGCTATGAAAAAAGCACTTGTAACCGAGATAAGAAGGGCGTCCTTTCACGACGGTCCGGGCGTGCGGACGGTAGTGTTTTTCAAGGGTTGTCCGCTCAGATGTGCGTGGTGTCACAATCCCGAATGTCTGTCCTTTGAAAAGGAAGAGCTTTACTATCCCGATAAATGTATCGCCTGCGGACGCTGCTCCGAGGGTTGCTACACCGGTGCGAGAAGCGTGTGCGGACGCGAAATGAGCGTCGACGAGATCTTTGGCGAGATAATGGGCGATATGTCTTATTTCGGAAAAGACGGCGGAGCGACCTTTTCGGGCGGAGAGCCGCTCGCACAGGGCGAGATACTCTCCGAGCTTCTCGATAAATGCCGTAGCCGCGGCATAAACTGCGCACTCGAAACCTCGATGCTTATCTGGAATGAGGAGATATTCAAAAAATGCGATCTCGTTATGGCGGATATTAAGATATGGGACAGTGATCTTCACGAAAAATATACCGGCGTAAGAAACGAAAGGATCAAGGAAAATTTCCTTGCGCTTGACGCTCTCGGTATTCCGATAATCGCACGAACTCCGGTAATTTGCGAAATAGATCAGGGACTTGACCGTATCGCCGATTTTTTGAGCGGTCTTAAAAATCTCGTTTCCTACGAGCTGCTTCCGTATCACCCGCTCGGCAGATCCAAGTACGAGGCGCTCGGCAAAAGCTTTACCGAGTTTTCGGTCCCGAGCAAAGAATATATGAAAGGTCTGAGTGAAAAATATGTATACCTACAAAGAAAGACTTGACGCTATGCGGAAAACCAAAATAGCGCATACCCTCGCCAAAAGAAAGCAGAACGGATTTACCGATCTCGACGATTTCGGTACCGTTCCGATCTCCGAAGGATATAAGGTGATACCTTGGTATAACAGTGAAAACGGAAGCTTTTACGGTCTTGACGGAATGAGCGATAATTTTTGCAGGGTAATAGGTGCTCACGAGCCTTACGTCGATAAAAACGAGATGCTTTGCGGAAGATGGCGCGATATGCTCGTCAATTACCGCGGAGATATTCACTATATGCCGGACTGGCTCAAAAACAATCTGAAAAACGAAGAATTTATCAAAAAAGGTGCTACGGCTCAGTGGAGCAAGCGCTGGGACGAGCAGAGATTTCCGTACGATCATCTGAAAGACGATCAGAAAAAATACAATATCACGAGCGGAATAGACTCGGACGCGCATTTTGCCTGCGACTACCGTATAGGCTTTGAGCTCGGCTTCGGCGGACTTCTCGAAAAGATAAATAAGTACCGCAAAATAAATCCCGACAAGGCGGATTTTTATGACGCCGAGGAGAGATGCGTTCTTGCTATCGTTGACTTTATAAAGCGGCATACCGAGCGTATAAAGGAAATGATAAAGACCGAAAAGGTGCCCGAAATACGGGAAAATCTTACCGAGATGCTGAGAGTCAACGAAAATATCACGCTCGGGAAGCCGAGCACGCTTCACGAGGTCTGCCAGTGGACGGTCTATTTCAACTGCGCCTCGCGCATCTATACGCGCGACGGAGCGGGCTTTCAGCTTGATACTCTGCTTTATCCCTACTATATCGCGGATAAGGAAAAGGGAATTCTCGACGATGAAAAGGCGAAATTTCTGATAGCCGACCTGCTTCTCAGCGATCCGCACTACTATCAGATATCCGGCGTTGATGCAAACGATAACGATATGACAAACCCTCTTTCGTATCTCATTCTCGAAGCGGCGGACGCGATAAACGTTTCCTGTAATCTGACGGTCAGGGTACACCCGAACTGCGACCGCGAGTTCCTTAAAAAATCGGTCTTTTATCTTATGAAAAACAAGAACGGTTGGCCGAGATTTGCAAATGATGAGGCGCTCTCGGCAGGGTATATGAAAAACGGACTTGATAAGCAGACGGCAAGAGAGCGTATCGCCGTCGGTTGTAACTGGCTATGCGTTCCCGGGCGCGAGTTCCCGATGAACGATACTGTAAAAATAAATATCGCAAAGGTCTTTGAGGTCGCGCTTTCAGAGATGAAAAACGAGAAAGAAAGAAGTGTGGAAAGACTTTTCGAGCTTTACTCAAAGCATCTTGAAAAGGCGGTATCGGTCGTTGCCGAGGGAGTAAATCTGCATATAGACCATATAGGCGAGGTAACTCCCGAGCTTATAATGAACCTTATGATGAAGAATACGCTCGAAAGGGGCGAGGATATTTCGAGGTGCGCCGAGATATACACCGTCGGCGTTGACGGAGCAGGTCTTGCGGTGGTTGCCGACTCCTTTGCGGCACTGAAAACGAGAATAGAGGACGAAAGAGTCCTGTCGTGGGAAGAAATGTACGAATCGATCGAAAACGACTTTGCCGATCGCAGAATATACGCGATGATGAAAAGCACTCCGAGATACTGCTCGGGAAACAGTGTTGCCGATGCCTTTGCAAAAAGGCTTACCGATAATTTCGTGTGCAAGGTTAAGGGGCAGAAAATGCCGCAGGGACGTACTCTCGTGCCCGGCTGGTTCTCATGGGCGCGCAGTATCGAATACGGAAAGACGGTAGGGGCAACTCCGAACGGCAGAAGGTCGGGAGAGCCGCTCACTCACGGCGCAAATCCCGAGGCGGGATTTCGCAAGGATTCGGCAGTCACCGCTCAGTCGAGCGGTATTGCCTCGGTGCAGTGCGGATACGGAAATACCGCGCCCCTGCAAATAGAGTTCGATCCGGGAGTTACGCTCGAAAACGGCGGTCTTGAACGCGTTACCGATCTTATTCTCGGTCATTTTGAGCTCGGCGGAACTCTTATCAATATCAACGTAATTGACAAAGAAAAGATAATGCAGGCAAAGGACGATCCGGATAAATATCCCGATCTCGTGGTGAGAGTAACCGGATTTACGGCGTATTTTGCCTCGCTCTCTCCCGCGTTCCGAGAGCTTGTCGTCAAGCGCTTTATAGACGAAACGTGATTTTTCAAATCCAACTTGCATTTTGCGGCAATGTGTGATATAATTTTTGCAGATGTTCTTCTTTTAAGGAAACTTGCAAAACGAGCGCTTCGCTTTTGCAAAAATCAAATGCTACTGATAAAAGATCGGTCGAAAGACCGATCTTTTCGTATTTTTTCTCAAAATATCGGTCATACTAACTTAAAAAGCGTGAAAGGAAATACTATTATGACCGAAGAAGCAAAAATACTTGAAAATATCAGACAAAACGTTGAGATGGGAATTGACGGCATAAACACCGTTCGTAAAAAGGTAAAGGACGAGCAGTTTCTCGCTCTTCTTGACAGTCAGAGAAACGAATACAGGGATATTCTGAACGAGGCGGGAAACCGTCTTCACGATATAGGTGCACCCGTTGAGAGCTCGAACGACGCCTCGAAAATGTACGCTAAGATGTTCACGACGGCAAAAACTCTCGTGTACGCGTCAGACTCCGAGATAGCCGAGGATATGATAAAAGGAACCTCGTCCGGCATCTCGAAAATAACCAGGCATCTGAACGATACCTGCGACGTTTCGTCCTCTACTCGCGCATTTGCCGAAAAACTTGTAAAAACTGAGGAAAAAAACATCGAAGAACTGAAAAAATTTCTTTGATTTTGCCATAATAAAATAATAAAAATTTATTGACAAAAACGGCTGTGTGTGTTATAATGCAGGTGGTGAAATTTTCACCCACAATATAGTGTTTTTTGTGACTGACGGATGAGCGGTTTACCGCGGGGGAGCAAAATAACATATTACGCCGACCGTCTGGGCAGTTCTTACCTTACCTTGGATAGAACTGCCTTTTTGCGTTTTCACGCGCGGCGGTGTTAAAAATAAAATCAAAGAGGTTCACGATGAAAAAAGTTGCGATAATCATGGGCAGTGACAGCGACCTTCCGAAGGTCGAGGGTGCAATAAGCACGCTTGAAAAGTATAATATACCCTTCGAGGTACACGTGTTCTCGGCGCACAGAACGCCCGAGGAAGCAAGAGCATTCGCTCTTTCGGCAAAGGATAACGGATTCGGAGCGATAATTGCGGCGGCAGGCAAGGCGGCTCATCTCGCAGGTGCCATCGCGGCAAACACTATTCTTCCGGTCATAGGTATTCCGATCAAGGCTTCGGCTCTTGAAGGTATCGACGCGCTTCTTTCTACCGTTCAGATGCCTGCGGGCATTCCCGTTGCCACCGTTGCTATCGACGGCTCGGCAAACGCGGCGATCCTTGCGGCACAGATAATCGCAGTATCGGACGAGGAGCTTTCAAAGCGTCTTGCAGATGCACGTGCGGCGGCTTCGGCGGCAGTTCTTGCGAAGGACGCTGAGATAAGCGCAAAATATAACAAATAAACCAAACAAGCAAGGTCGGCTCTTTTTAAAGGCTGACCGCTTCGTGCTTTTTAAACTTGAAAATTATACCCCTTCAAACAGAGAAAGGACAAATATATGGGTGGATTTTTCGGTGCGGTTTCAAAAAGAGACTGTGTGCTTGACGTCTTTTTCGGAACCGACTATCATTCGCATCTCGGCACGGTAAGCGGCGGAATGGCAGCATACAGTGAGGAGCGCGGATTTCAAAGATCAATACATAATCTGCAAAACACTCCGTTTCGAACCAAGTTCGATACCGACCTCAGAGAGCTGAGCGGAAATGCTTGTATCGGCTGTATAAGCGATACGAGTCCGCAGCCCCTTCTTCTTCATTCGCGCCTCGGCACGTACGCTCTTATGATGGTAGGCGCTATCAAGAATGCAAAGGAGCTCGTAGATGAGCTTATAAACGAAGAGGGGCTTTACCTTTCGGCTATGGGCGGCGGAAAAATAAACGTTACCGAGCTTTTCGGGGCGCTTATAAATCACGGTAAGGACTTCGTTGAGGGAATAAAATACGCACAGAGCAAGATACAGGGCTCGGCGTCCCTTCTTATTCTCACCGAGAAGGGAACGATAATTGCGGCAAGAGACGCTCTCGGCAGAACTCCGATAATGATCGGCAGAGCAGAGGACGGATACTGTGCCACCTTCGAGTCGTTTGCGGCAACCAAGCTCGGATACGAGGAATT
Source organism: Eubacteriales bacterium (assembly GCA_045657105.1). Taxonomy (GTDB): domain Bacteria; phylum Bacillota; class Clostridia; order Oscillospirales; family CAG-272; genus SIG672. The sequence goes on along the minus strand of JAZOSN010000002.1, from coordinate 2,573 downwards.
TCGCGAGCTCGGACCGGGCGAGATAGTTGAGATCTCGGCAGACGGGGTAAATCAGCTTGCAGCGCCCGGTAAAAAGAAGAAGATATGCGCGTTCCTCTGGTCGTATTACGGATACCCGACATCCTGCTACGAGGGAGTAAACGTAGAGTGTATGCGTAACAAAAACGGCGAGATAATGGCAAAAAGAGATAGCAAAACGGCACTTGGCAAGGGGGTTGATCACGTTTGCGGAGTTCCCGACTCGGGTATCGCACATGCAGTTGGATATTCAAACGAAAGCCATATCCCGTATGCCAGACCGATAATCAAATACACTCCCACCTGGCCGAGAAGCTTTACGCCGACCGACCAAAAGGTGAGAAATCAGATAGCAAAAATGAAGCTCGTTCCCGTGCACGATCTCATCAGAGAGAAGAAGCTTCTCTTCGTTGACGATTCGATAGTGCGCGGTACGCAGATGAGCGAAACTGCCGAGTTCCTTTACGAGCACGGCGCAAAGGAGGTACATATCCGCTCGGCTTGTCCGCCAGTTATGTACGGTTGTAAATATCTGAATTTCTCGCGCAGTACGTCCGAGCTTGAACTGATAGCGCGCAGAGTGATCCGCGAGCTTGAAGGCGAGGACGGCGAGAAATATATAAGCGAGTATTCAAGCCCCGATACCGAGCGCGGAAAGAAGCTTCGCGCGGTCATCTGCGAAAGACTTGGATTTGACTCGGTTGAATTCCAGTCGATAGACGGACTTCTTGAAGCGATCGGACTTCCTGCTTGCGAGGTCTGTACCTACTGTTGGGACGGAAAAGAATAAAATTTAAATAAAGTTTTTGAAAGAGCACGAGAAAACTTTTTTCAAAAAGTTTCCTCGTAAAAAGGAGTAAATTATGCATTCTAATTCGAGATCTGAAAGCTACGCGGCGGCAGGCGTTGATATTACTGCCGGATACAAAGCGGTCGAGCTTATGAAAAAACACATTGCACGCACCAAGAACGAGGGTTGTCTTGATGATGTTGGAGGATTTGGAGGTTGCTTCGGACTTCCGATAGCGGGAATGGAAGAGCCGGTACTCGTTTCGGGTACCGACGGTTGCGGAACAAAAGTCAAAATGGCTATCCTTATGGATAAGCACGATACCATCGGTATAGACGCGGTTGCTATGTGTGTAAACGATATAATCTGTTGCGGAGCAAAGCCGCTCTTCTTCCTTGACTATATCGCATGCGGAAAGAATATTCCTGAGAAGATCGCATCTATCGTCGGCGGAGTTGCCGAGGGTTGCGTTCAGTCGGGCGCGGCGCTTATCGGCGGAGAAACGGCAGAACACCCCGGTATGATGCCCGCTACGGAATACGACCTCGCAGGATTTGCAGTTGGTATCGTCGATAAGAAGAAAATACTCGATAATAAGAGAATGGCAGAGGGCGACGTCGTTATCGCGCTCGCATCGAGCGGAGTTCACTCAAACGGATTTTCGCTCTGCCGTAAGGTTTTCGACATAGATAATAACCCCGACAGCCTTTACACTCCCTGCGACGCGCTTAATGGAAAGAGTATCGCAGAAACACTGCTCACCCCCACGAGAATTTACGTTAAGAGTATTCTTGCACTTCTCGAAAAGGTTGACGTAAAGGGCATCTCGCATATCACGGGCGGCGGATTTTACGAGAATATTCCGAGATCTATCCCGAGTGGTCTTACTGCAAAGATAGATAAGAGCGCGGTCAAGGTTCTTCCGATATTCGATCTTATCGCAAAGACGGGCAATATTCCCGAGAGAGATATGTTCAACACCTATAATATGGGCGTTGGTATGAGCGTAGTCGTTCCTGCGTCCGAGGTTGATACGGCACTTGAAATTCTCAGTGCCCACGGAGAGGACGCTTACGTTATCGGTGAGATAATCAAGGGCGACGACGGCGTGATCCTTGCATAAGGCGCTTTTAAGTAAAGTTTTTGAAAGGGTTTGGGAAAACTTTTTTCAAAAAGTTTTCCCAATTTATAAAGAATGACGAAAATTGCAGTTCTCGTTTCGGGCGGCGGCACGAATTTGCAGGCGCTTATCGACGCCGAAAAACGCGGCGAGCTCGGAAACGGAAAAATAACTCTCGTTATTGCATCAAAGCCGGGTGTTTATGCACTCGAACGCGCAAAAAATGCAAATATTGAGGGCAAAGTCCTTGCAAGAGCCGATTTTGACTCTATCGCATCTTACTCAAAGGCACTTGCCGATGAGATGAAGGAGAGCGGCATCGACCTCGTCGTGCTTGCGGGATTTCTTACGATCATCGACGAGCAGGTATATGAGGCGTTCCCGAACAGAATAATCAACGTTCACCCCGCGCTTATTCCGTCATTCTGCGGAAAAGGCTTTTACGGACTTCACGTTCACGAGGCGGCGCTCGAAAAGGGCGTAAAGATCTCGGGTGCTACCGTGCATATCGTTACTCCCGAATGTGATGCAGGCCCGATAATACTGCAAAAGGCGGTAGAGGTCAGACAGGACGACACTCCCGAAACACTCCAGAAGAGAATTATGGAGCAGGCCGAGTGGAAGATACTTCCCGAGGCGGTAAAG
>JAZOSN010000001.1:0-6337 GCA_045657105.1 Eubacteriales bacterium | reverse complement strand
GATCACTATTGATGAAGTAGAGAAGTTCTTCTGCTTCGACCACCGCGGACGCCTCAGAACCGGTAAGTTCTATATTACTATGGCTTCTACCAATGGAATAGAGGGCTTCAACGGCTGGCATACCACCGATGAAACCGGTGCTATTATTGACTAACAAGTCTTAATAAAAACCAAATCCCATTCCTGCACCGCAGGAATGGGATTTTTATTTATACCAACAAAACTTAAAATAAATCGCTACCACCTGTTGAATATTAAAGATTTGTGTGCTATAATGTATCAAAAGAAAACAAAGAGAGGAATACTGTATTGAATATAACGAAAGATATAAAATACGTAGGCGTGAACGATCACAAGATAGACCTGTTTGAAGGTCAGTATATCGTTCCGAACGGTATGGCGTATAATTCCTACGCTATAATTGACGAAAAGATAGCTATTATGGATAGCGTTGACGCGTCCTTCGGCGAGGAGTGGCTTGATAATATTAAAAGCACACTTGGCACAAGAGAGCCCGACTATCTCGTCGTTCAGCACATGGAGCCCGATCACTCTGCAAATATCGTAAGATTCGCAGATGCATATCCGAGCGCAAAGATAGTTGCTTCGGCAAAGGCTTTCGCTATGATGAAAAACTTTTTCGGTACCGATTTTACCGACAGACAGATAGTTGTAGGAGAAGGCGACAAGCTTTCGCTCGGTCGCCACGAGCTCACCTTCGTTACCGCACCCATGGTGCATTGGCCTGAGGTCATAGTGACATACGATGCGACAGATAAAGTGCTTTTCTCGGCTGATGCATTTGGTAAGTTCGGCGCACTCGATGCAGACGAGGATTGGGCTTGCGAGGCAAGACGCTATTATATCGGAATCGTCGGCAAGTACGGCGCTCAGGTTCAGGCGCTTCTTAAAAAGGCGGCAGGACTCGATATAGAGATCATTTGTCCGCTCCACGGACCTGTGCTTAGTGATAATCTCGGATATTATCTTGATCTTTACAATACCTGGTCGAGCTACTCGGTAGAGGAAGAGGGAGTAGTTATCGCGTATACCTCGGTTTACGGAAATACCAAAAAAGCCGTTAACGCTCTCGCAGAAAAGCTCGAAGAAAAAGGAATAAAGGTTGTACTAAACGATCTTGCGCGTTGCGATATGGCAGAAGCGGTCGAGGACGCCTTCCGTTACAGTAAGCTCGTTCTTGCTACAACGACCTATAATGGCGATATTTTCCCGTTTATGCGCGAGTTTATCGACCATCTGACCGAGCGTAATTATCAGAATAGAACGGTTGCATTTATCGAAAACGGTAGCTGGGCGCCTCTCGCGGCAAAGAAGATGAAGGGTATGCTTGAAAACAGTAAAAATCTCACCTACTGTGAAACGACGGTAAAGATCATGTCCGCGGTGAATGAGGAAAACAAAAAACAGATCGAAGCTCTTGCAAATGAGCTTTGCTGAATATAATTTCTACGGAGGAAAACAAAATGAAATACGTATGTGACGTTTGCACTTGGGAATACGACGAGGCAGTCGGCGATCCCGATAACGGAATTGCGGCAGGCACTAAATTTGAGGATCTTCCCGAGAATTTCGAATGTCCTATTTGCGGAGTCGGCAAGGATAATTTCAGTAAAGCTGAATAAAAAAATAATAATCGGCAGGAAAACCTGCCGATTTTATTTTTAGTTTTTATGCTTTATAAGCCCGAAAAGCTTGCATATCTCCATTACTAAAAGCGGAACGAAGATAAGTCCGAGAGCTATAAGATAGAGCTGCCAAGGGAGCATAACGAGCCCGAACGCTTTCCCGATGGGTGTGAAGAGCACGAGCGCAACGAGCGCGGTAGATGCAAGAGCTGCGAGATTAAGCTTTTTGTTCGTAAAAGGGCCGATTTTAAAGAGCGAGTGCTCGCTTCTCATATTGAACGCCTGAACGATCTGACAAAGCGCGAGTATCATAAACGCCATCGTCTGTCCTTGTGCGATGTTTGCATCGTTTCCTTGCCAACCGAGCCAGAAGCCGATAAGCGTGAGAGCGGCGAACATAAAGCCTTGAAGAACTACGCGAAGTCCGAGTCCGTGAGCGAAGATGCCTTCGTTTTTGGGTTTAGGCTTTCTGTCCATAACGTCCTTTTCGACCGCTTCCATACCGAGCGCGATCGCAGGGAGAGAGTCGGTTACGAGGTTGATCCAGAGCAGCTGCATAGAGAGCAGGGGAGTTTTGTGCCAGAGAAGCATAGCGGCAAATACCGTGATCACCTCTCCTATATTCGTTCCGAGAAGGAAGCCAACAACCTTTTTGATGTTAGCATAAATTCCTCGACCTTCGCGTACCGCGTCTACGATAGTAGCGAAATTGTCGTCAGTAAGTGTCATATCTGCGGCACCCTTTGCAACGTCTGTTCCGGTGATACCCATGGCGCAACCGATATCTGCGGCTTTAAGTGCGGGAGCGTCGTTTACGCCGTCACCCGTCATAGAAACGACCTGGCCTTTCCTCTGCCAAGCTTTTACAATTCTTATCTTGTTTTCGGGAGATACGCGGGCGTAAACCGATATGCTTTCGACCTGCTCGTCAAGCTCGCGATCAGTCATAGCGTCGAGTTCTGATCCCGTAATCGCTCGGTCGCCTTCAAGGAGTATTCCGAGCTCTTTTGCAATAGCAGATGCCGTGACTACGTGGTCGCCCGTTATCATAACAGGCTTTATTCCTGCGCGGCGGCAAATTGCTACTGCTTCCTTTGCTTCGGGACGGGGAGGATCTATCATTCCGACAAGTCCCATAAAGGTAAGTCCGTTTTCGAGCGTGTCCGACGTGGGATTTTCGGGGAGGGCGTCTATTTCTTTATAAGCTACCGCAAGAACTCTGAGCGCGCTTTCGCTCATTTCCTCGGTGATCTTCTTTCCTGTTTCGAGATCGCCTGAGATACATCTCGACGCCATAACGTCAAACGCGCCCTTTACAATGACGATATTTTTGCCGTCAATGCGGTTTACAGTTGTCATAAGCTTTCTATCGGAGTCGAAGGGAATCTCCGCCAGACGGGGATATTTTGCATTCAGCTCGTCTTTTGTCATACCGTTCTTGTGAGCGGCGAGAACTATTGCAGTTTCGGTAGGATCTCCGATATGCTGCTCCTCGTCACCGTTAAAGATTACAGATCCGTCGCAACAGAGAGTTCCGTACATAAGAAGCTTTCTTATTTGCTCTGTGTTTGCCGAGCTTATGCCTTCACATTCGTTTGCACCGTCGATATAAGCCTTTGTGAGTGTCATACGGTTCTGGGTAAGAGTTCCGGTCTTATCCGAGCATATTACCGAGGCACCGCCGAGCGTTTCAACCGCAGGCAGACGACGGATAAGTGCGTTTTTCTTAACCATTCTCTGAACTCCGATGGAGAGTACGATAGTAACTATCGCGGGAAGTCCTTCGGGAATTGCAGATACCGCAAGCGATACCGCGGTCATGAATATTTCAAGCGGAGGTATCTCATTTGCAAGACCGACTACGAAGATTATGGCGCAGGCAGCAAGAGCGACTATGCCGAGATATTTTCCAAGTTGAGCGAGCTTCTGTTGAAGAGGTGTCTGAGTGTCGCTTTCACTGTCAAGCAGGTTTGCGATCTTTCCCATTTCGGTATCCATACCGATTGAGGTAACTACCGCGAGCGCCGTTCCGTATGTGATACTGCAACCTGAAAAGACCATGTTGGTACGGTCGCCGATAGGAGCCTTTTCATCTACCGAGGCATTAGCATCCTTTTCGGAAGGAACCGATTCTCCGGTGAGCGCCGATTCCTCAGATTTAAGTCCGGCGCTGTGTAAAAGTCGAGCGTCAGCAGGGACGAAATCCCCTGCTTCAAGCTTTATTATGTCGCCGGGAACGAGCTCGGAAGCATCGATCACTCTTTCCTTACCGTCGCGGATAACTCTCGCGTGCGGCGCGGACATGTTTTTCAGAGCATCGAGTGCTTTTTCTGCTTTTCCTTCCTGATATACGCCCATAACCGCATTCAGAATAACTATCAGAAGTATAAGCGCAGGCTCGAAAAGCTCACCCCAGTTCTTTTCAATGCATACGACAACGAACGATACTATTGCCGCCGCTATCAGAATAAGGATCATAACGTCCTTAAACTGATCTATAAAGCGTTGGAGAGTAGTTTTCTTTTTATTTTCGCGAAGCTTGTTAGCACCATATTTCTCCTGTCTGGATATGACCTCCGAGGAACTGAGTCCACTTGACAAGTCGACGGAAAGAGCGGTCAGAACTTCGTTTGTGTTACTGCTGTGTGGTGACAAGTTTTTTCCTCCTTTTAATCATGTGTTCGTCTGATTAGATGAACAAATCGAAATATTATGTTGATAACAATATATCAAAAATAGTATATACATTTCAAATACTACAAATGAATTTTTTGAAAATATTTATAAAAAGACAAGAAAAGCACCGCAGTAAACGGTGCTTTTACGATTGTTTTCAGTCGAGGGCAATACTGCGAGCCACGTGAACTCCGCTTGCCGAGGCGTGTGAAAGCGAGTGAGTTATGCCGCTTCCGTCGCCAATAATGTAAAGATTTTTGTGACGCGATTCAAGAGATGAGTTTACCTCTACCTCCATATTGTAGAATTTGACCTCTACGCCGTAGAGCAGTGTGTCCTCGTTGGCGGTACCGGGAGCCACCTTGTCGAGCGCGTATATCATTTCGATAATTCCGTCGAGAATTCTCTTGGGAAGCACGAGGCTGAGATCTCCGGGAGTTGCGCTGAGAGTGGGGGTAATAAACGCCTCGTTTATGCGCTCGGGAGTCGAACGTCTGCCTCGAATAAGGTCTCCGAAGCGTTGAACGATTACTCCGCCGCCAAGCATGTTCGAGAGCCTCGCGATAGATTCTCCGTATCCGTTAGAATCCTTGAATGGCTCGGAAAAATGCTTTGCGACGAGAAGAGCAAAGTTGGTGTTTTCGGTCTGCTTTGTCGGATCCTCGTAGCTGTGTCCATTTACCGTGATAATGCCGTTGGTGTTCTCGTTTACGACCGCGCCCCTCGGATTCATACAGAAGGTACGGACCTTGTCGCCGTACTCCTTGGTGCGGTAGACTATCTTGCTCTCGTAAAGCTCGTCGGTAAGATGCGCGAAGACATTCGCAGGGAGCTCAACTCTGACTCCGATGTCAACTCGGTTGGATTTCGTGTTTATATCGAGATCGCGGCATACAGATTCCATCCACTTGCTTCCGCTTCTTCCGACCGAGATTATGCAGTATTTGCTTTGATAGAATCCGTCGGCGCAAAGTGTTTCGTAGCCGGCGTCTGTCTTTTTAACGGTGATTACGGGTGTGTCAAAGAAGAAGGTTACTTTATCCTTCAAATAATTGTAGAGATTTTCGAGTACAATATAGTTTATATCGGTTCCAAGATGTCTAACGGACGCGTCAAGCAGATGCAGATCGTTCTGAACACAGACGGTCTTAAAGCGCGTGCCTGTCGTCGAGTAAAGCTTTGTGCCTTCGCCGCCGTATTTGAGATTTATCTTGTCAACGTAGCGCATAAGGTCGAGAGCCTGTTTCTTTCCGATATACTCGTAAAGAGTGCCACCGAAATCGTTAGTTATGTTGTATTTTCCGTCAGAAAAAGCTCCTGCGCCTCCGAAACCGCTCATAATAGAGCAGCTTTTACAGCCTATGCAGGTTTTGATCTTTTCTCCGTCGATCGGGCATTTGCGCCTGCTCAGAGCGTGTCCTGCATCGAAAACTGCTACCTTTAATTCAGGCTTTTTCTGTATCAGCTCGTATGCGGAAAAGATTCCTCCCGGACCTGCGCCGATGATAATAACGTCAAAATTCATTTTATTTCCTCCAAGTAAAAAACGGTTGACTATAATCTTGTAGTCAACCATTTACGGCGGTTGGTAGAAACGCTCAACCATATTATGAGTATATACTGATATTCACATCTCGTCTATTATACCATATGAAACATAAAAAGTCAAGCGTTTTTCTGCCTAAAAATGAGTTTGTGAGGATGTTTTTACTGAATAAGTTGCATTTTTGTATTAAAAAGGTGAATGAGCGTTTTGGTGTCGTGTGGAAAGATTTAAAAAGAGGGATTTACGAACTAAGCGCGGACGTCGTTTACGGTTATGTTTAATTCCCATAGCCGTCCGCTATGGCAAATTGCTTTGCAATTTGTGTGGTTCTGCATCATATTGCTTGCGGTAAAAACAAAAGGACGAACCTTTGGTTCGAGAGAGGGATTTACGAACTAAGCGCGGACGTCGTTTACGGTTATGTTTAATTCCCATAGCCGTCCGCTATGGCAAATTGCTTTGCAATTTG